>JAKQYE010000006.1 GCA_023356605.1 Trichodesmium sp. MAG_R02
CAGGATGATAAATAATGTGAGAAACGAAGATAATTCCAGTATGAATTCTGTTTCTAAACCCTAACCCAATTAGTTAGCGTAATATTTACGCTAACTACTTTTTTTGTCCAAAGTCCAATAAAACAATCATGTCGTAATTATCTCACAATCAAACATTTTTAGCAAATAAATTTAACACTTTGCAAACTTATTTTTATAGATATTACTTTTAATATCTATCCGAAAATAACTAATTATAGTATTGACAATTCCCTAGTTGACAGTACGCTATATATAGCGTACCTGCGTAAGTCTTGAAAGTATTGGAGCTGAATTGTGAATTTGTCTTATGACTAGCGCCTGGTATTTTTTATACTCCCAAACTAAATCATCATAATCTTTCTTGCTTTCGTGTTACTTAACTATTAAATACAAAGAAAGGGAAGAATATTTCTCCCCTTTTACCCTCTTTCAAAGGTCTTTTTACTCACATTTTAGAGCTAGATGTTCTACTACACTCTTTTTCACACCTAGCCCTAATTAACTTCCGGCTCCAAACCATTCAACTCACAAACCATCCCAGAACAAGCGGGATCTTGAGGCCCCATCTCTGGTAACTCACTCGCTAACACATAACTATTCATCAACTCAGAAAAATTATCAGACTTACGCCGTTGCAGGACATCCCCTTTAATTTTTTCATATTCTTCCTTAGAAATACGTTCAAATGGGAGCCTTGGAAACGGTGCATCAAACCGCGCTAACAATGCTGACGAAATATAACCCTCGTTATCACGAATTGCTTCATAAATGCGTTTGCCCAAAGGTTCAATTTCTGGTTCTGTTAACAAAATAGTACTACTGGTGTTCATTACTAAAATATTGTCAGATAATGTAAAATGGTTAGTAATAGGTTCCATTACACACCATCCACGCTGTTTTATTTCGACTGGATTAATTTCAGAGACTTTCCATTGGCAAGGTTCAGAAACATCAACTTCCTCAACATCTGGCAGTTTTGGAATATTAGTGACCAAGTGATGTCCTACCTTCAACTCTGATGCCTTAAGAATCTTAATTGGTGTATTATCAGCTAATGCTTGGCGCACGGGGAAACGATGACAAAGTGTAGAAATAATCTGTTTTTTATTGCCAGTTTTGCCTTCGCAGACTACAATTTCTACCATTTCACGCTCATCTTCAGTACAAACTACTTTTGCCGTAACCCAATCACCATTCGCATTGAGGACCACTACCGTATCTCCAGGGTTAAAATCTTCAAAAGTTTTTATACCTTTGTCTGTTAAAAACTGAGTATTTCGAACAAAACAATTGTGAGTCGTCCAATGTTTCTGTACTGCCATGTAAAAATCAAACATGGCAGTAGCGCTGAACTTCTCAATGGCGATATCCTCAACTCCAGGCAAATCTATCCAAGATACCTGTACTGGAATTTCTACTAACCATTCTTTAGCGCGATCGTCAAAAGGATCGTTCAGTAAATTTCCATTTTCATCTTTGTCTGACTGCCCCGGAATTACTGAATAACCATAGCCGAGACAAGCTAATGCTACAGGGTCATTTTTCACAAAAGTAATTCGTCGCACCCACCGCAACCCGAAAGGTGGATGCCAACCTGGGGAAGCATTTGTTAACAGAGATTTTGTCCCACTCGGTTGGATAGTTGTACAACGGTTCGGACGTTTAAGGTTGTGGCGATCGCAATAATCCCACACTACCCGATGCACTATTTCCCGCCAACGGGTTAAATATTCTGCCTCCTGTTGTTTAAACTCCAGACCTTGAGCATTTGCCGGGCGACCTGCTTGCCACCAACGCAACCATTCAATACCAAAAGCTTTCACAAAAAAGTCAAATAAACCAGTAAAAGATACTCCCACAATGGGGTCTAACTCTCGACTATAACGATAGCGAGGCTCAAGGAATTTATGGTTAAGTAAAGTCGCTACAGAAAGGGCACCAGCAGTAAAAGCTTCCTCTTGTTCCTTATAGTTATTTGGGTCAATTTGATTGAGATGAATTTCTGACAAATTACAATTTCCTGTCAAGGTATTGCCAAAAACACCTTTATGAAACTCCGGTTCTTCAAAACAATAAGTTTCATGTAATTCTGGCAATTCTTCAACATTTTGAATTGTTTGATATTTACCTTTGAATTTAGGTTCACACCCTTTACTTGTATCTAGTCTTTGACAAGGAATTTCTCTACAATCAGTGATTTGTAAATAGTAAAGATCTCTATTTCTTTCTCCTGAATTTGTAGTAGAACCGCGACTAACAATGAAATTTACTGATGCACGAATACCACATTTTGTCAACAATAGTTGCAGTCTTTTTGCTCGTTCATAATCAGATACATAAATTCTAATTCCATGACCTTGAGTATTAGAACCATCTGTATCTGCTAATCCTGCGATAAAAGCCAGAATAGCAGATTTATTCCAACTAGCAATAGTATTTAAAGCATCAGGTTCAGTTTGTAGACGATGGAGTAGTTCTCCAGAAAATCCTAAATCTGTGACATCCACAAAAGAAGGTAGATAATTATATTCTCCTTTGACTGATTTATCACCAGCAATAATTAATTCAGCTTTGTGGGAATAAAGCCGAATTTTAGCATCACCATTTTGGTCTATGGTTCCATCACCTACAGCCACACCTAATGTATAAGCATAAGACAAATTTATAGAATCTCCATCCTGATAATCTATAACAAAAGGTTCTGTATGTAAGGTATATTTGCTATGAGTTAGCAAATCTTTTGTTTGTACTTCTTGATAGTTTTTACCAAATCTATCTTTAACAAAAAATCGGTGATATTCTGTCACATCAAGATAGGAACCATCACCAAATCGGACCCGATATAATTTTCTGTCTTTTCCTGTTTTTAAAGGAATTACTTGACTCCAGTTTTTGCCGTTCCAAATTTCAATTTTTTGACCAACAACGTCTTTAATTTTGCGAATACTGTCGCGAGTAACTAATAGAGTATCTCCACTCACACAGTGAAAATTTGAACCAATAATTTCTCCACAATTGTGAGTCAAACAACCATTAGCAATGAAAGAATTGGTTAAAGGAACGTGCAAATCATAAACAACTTCCTCTCCAAATTCTTCAACTTTTTTCACCTTTGAGATGAACTGAGAATTAATGGTTGACTCAGAGTAATTAGGCAGTGGTTTTATTAGCCATTTTTCAGTTTTAATATTCTGACTTGGAAAGCCAATTAATTCTTGAAATAAATTGGAGCTAAAAGTAGAAATAAATAGTTCATAATCTCCCTGGTGTAAGCTGAATTTATGAGTCCCAGAAACATTTGTATAAGGCGTGCCCATGTCACCTTTTTCCACTGTACTAGTAATTCCTAAATTCGAGAGAATCAATTGAATTTGTTGAAGTAGTTTTTCCGAAACCATAGCTAGTTTGATTCTGCTTGAATCTTGAGCTACTATACCACGTGCACTAAAGATTCCTTGTAAAAAACCAATTAAAACTTCCTGAGATTGACTAAGGAAATTATTCGGAAGTTCTTCTTTTCCAACTACACCTAAATCAGCAAAAAACTTTTCTAATTTAGGAGATTGAGTTCGGAATTCATCAACTCCTCCATGTAGTTTAGTTACATCTTCTGTTCCTATGATTGATGCAACTGCTTTTCCGACAAGATTGTAGGTAGTTTCATATTCATCTTGATGAAAAACAAACCCTTTAGCAAAATGATCTTTATTCCTAGTATGACCCTGACTAGGAGCTTTTATGTTAGGATTATATCCATCTCCGTACCACCAACCAAGCATTTGAGCTTGAGCAACAGAAATAGTACCTTTGCCAAATTTACCTGCTCCTCTCTGAATATAAATATTGTCGTCATCAGTTAAATCTTTAGTAGTAACCCAACCTCGACAAGTAAAATGTTGATGGTCTGCAGTACATCGCATTTGCATTCCATTAGTCAAAATAATTTTGTGGGTAGTTTGAGTTCCCGTAGTAAAAGCGATCGCATCTGTAAACATGACACCTGATAAACCTACAGAACGCAAATCCACCAATGCTTTAAATTGTTTACCGACTAAATCCTGAATTGGAATTAACCCTTGGTCTGTAGATACTAAGGTATCCCCTGAATGGCAAGGGTTTAATCCTAATCTCGCTAACCGATGTTCAAGTTCATCATTAGTAATATTTGGATAGTGTTCTTGCAACCATTTTTTGGCATTGTTTTCTCCATACGCTTTTAAGAAATCACTCTTTATTTCTGGGGTTGAAAGTAGATCGCGATTAGCACGAGCAACTGCTTCACCTGCCCACTGAATGGCGCCTTCACCAGAATAAAACTGTTTTCTCACTGCCTCAATACATTCTTCTAATGTTGGTTTGTGGTGAAAAACATGGGTATGATTTGCCATCCGCAAAGCGTCTCTTTTCGGGTCTATACCCCAGTTACCATTTTCATCTTGTCGCCAAAGATTATCTTTTGCTACAGTAAAAAGGCGATCGCTATGACTTCCCTGCCTGATACCAGCCGAATTTGATACTAAAATTCCCTGGCAAACAAATTCATGGATGCTAGCCACTTCAATATCATAAGTTGATGCTTCTCTCACATCCATCTCAACTTTTTTCACTTTTACCGGAATCAAATCTGTAGCATCGGTGATAAATTTGTTGACAGTGGGAGCAATCATATACTTGTGAGTATTACCCCCATAAGATTGAGAACTATTCGCCAAAGGTTTAACCATTTCCCGGGAAAACCTTTGGCCATGGAAAATTTTAGGGCGATTCCATTTTTGTCCTGGGAACTGGGTAGAGTAAGCCATCATTAGTTCTTCTACTGCTTCCAAAGCACTATCACCTACAGTTACTAACTCACCTTCCCATTTTCCGGTTTGCTTCTGGAGCGAACCACACAATCTCGTAGTGATTCCCAAAGATGCATATAATGTTTGCACCTGCCGCAGAAAGTCCTGGGAAACTGAAGCTACAAGTAAACCCTGAGAGTAACAACCATCTGCATCTGCTAAACCTGCTAAATAAGCTTGACGAATTTCTGTTGTTCCCATCAGAATACATTCATGAATAGTAATAGAAGTAAATGACTGGTTAAACTGTGATAGATATCTGTTAAGATTACTGCTATTTAACTGAACTTCATAAGCTTTAGTTTGAGATTGTTCCGGCGTTTTCATTGTATGTGTTTCCAAACCAAACTCTTGAGCAACATTAATCAGTCGATCCAGAATTTCCGGACGATCCTGGGAAACCCGAAAAGTTACTCCCCATCCATCAGAGGGAACTGAGCAATCTCCATGTAAATATCCTAGAAAATAAGCAACTTCACTGGTAAGAGCAGGTATAGTTATGGGTTTGGCATGATGGGATGTGACAGTTTTTAACTCAGGTAGTTCCGTGGGAGTACCTGGTATGGCTTGAGGGACAAAAATCAGGCGATCGCCTTCTTGTAAGTCTCTAGCTTTAATCATTTTATAGTTACCATACAAATCTTGTAGCACGGCAACTTTATGATCGGGAGTACATTCAAAATATCCGTCTTCTGTTTGAATGCGACATAAAGACTGAGTACCCTGGTCAAAGAAATTTGTCACAGGATAAAATCCTTTGCTTGTTAAGACGCGATCGCCAATCCGAATTTTTTCAATAGCTACCAACCCTGCTGCTGTATGTACTAAAGCACCTTCAGGTAAACATCTTCGAATATTTCCGGCGACCACTGTCACTGCTGCTTCGTCAATAAGTAAACAACACTCGACAGAATTTAATTGTCGCCCAAGTGCTTGATTTAAAATTTTCCCACAACGTTGATACAGTTCTGGTAATTTTACCGGGTTTGCAACGCCTCCAAATCCCTTTAAAGGTTCTCCCGCAGGTCTCACATCACTTAAGTGAATAATAACATTCACTTTTCCCGAAAATTGTTCATCTGTCGACAACTCCAACAAGGCCCGATAAGATTCTACCCAACCTTGACGACTATCACCGACAAAAATTTCTGCTTTGTCTTGATGAAATTTTACTTCTGTAAATTCACGACGTAACTCTGGGGGAGAGTGACCAACTTCACCCCGCAATACAATATTTAAATGATTGTGAATCAGTGGAAGTTGATTTATATAACGTTGTTCCAATACGGCACCCGTACCACACCCCATCATAGCTAAGTCCATCAATAGACCGAAGGAGTGCCAGTCCACAATATTAGTGGACGAACAGTTATAAGCCCCCGAAAAGTTTTGCTGTAATGAAATCCATTCTGTGTTGCCCTAAGCCATACCATCACTGATATGACTCGGCTTCAAAACCGTACGTGATACTTTCGCATCATACGGCTCCTCAATGACTTAGCCATTTTCATTGGCACTATCTCTGTTGGTTTTGACGTTGTGGCAATATTTGTGGAGGAGTTGGTAGTTTTTATACCCATCTTTTCCACCCTTGTGTCGTGGAATGATATAGTCTACTTCCATCATTTCTCCATCTTTGAAGTATTGTCCACATTCTGTACATTTCTCTTTTTGTTTCTTTAATAGATTGGTTACTTTTATAGGTAATTCAACGCTTTTTCCTTGTCTGGTTCCCCAGTCTGTAAGATCACCGTCAAATGGACTTTTATTTTCCCTTACCTTTACAAAGTATTTAATTCCTGAGTCCCTGTGCCCTACTAATCTTAGGGACTGGTTTTTCCCTTCAGCCAAAAAGACCCAGTTATTGTTTCCAACTTTCTTAAAGTACTTGCTAATTGTTTCTCTCTTGCTCTTGTGATTTGTTTTTCGTGTTGCCCAGGAAATAAGTTTTTTAGTCGTTTCGTAATCTAACTTCCCAAATACCTCTGCACTGTTGACTGCTGAGTAATAGTTACTCCATTCAGTTATGATTGGATTCAGTGTTTTGATTATCTCTATTTGACTGCATGAGTGTTTCATTCGGTCAATAGTTTTTGAGATTTTCTTATAGTGCCTAGATATTGCTTCTTTTGTTGGTTTTATATAAGTTTTAAATCCTAATAGTTTCCCATATAGATCCTTCTCAGTTGCATATTTTCCAACTGGATATTGTCTTATATTGAATCCTAGGAAATCAAATCCAGGTTCCTCGTCCCTTGTTTTTGTTAAGGTGTGAGTTATACGAGTTTTCTCATCTTTTAGTTCCAATCCTATATTATCTAGGAATTGTTTGATTAAGACTAGACAATCATGTATTGCTTCAATCTCTGGGTGGAGTATAACAAAATTATCTGCATATCTAATCAGGCTAATTTGTTTCTCGTTATTCTCTTTCTTTCCTGGTAAACTTCTTGCATATTTTTTAACTACTTCTTCCATTCCATGTAGTGCGATGTTGGCTAATAGTGGGGAAACTACTCCTCCTTGGGGTGTACTAACTTCAGTGGTAAACACACTCTTTCCATCAACTACTCCTGATTGAAGCCAGCTTTTTATCTGTCTTTTCATCTTCGGAAAAGTATTAACTTTTTGTATTAGTTTTTGGTGGTTGATTCTGTCAAAGCACTTTGCTATCTCAGCATCCAATACATATTTGCTTTTTTGCTTAATAGTGGCTTTGATTCCCTCAATAGCGTCCATACAACTCCTACCTGGCCGGAATCCATAGCTATTTGGTTCAAATTTAGCTTCCCATTCTGGTTCTAATGCTAACTGGACCAAGGCTTGTTTTGCTCTGTCCGAGATTGCCAGGATTCCTAGAGGTCTTTTTTCTGTTTTTCCTGATTTAGGTGTCCAGATTTTCCGAGTGGCCTTACCTCGATAATCCAATTTTAGATTTTCTGCTAAGTTGACTCTTTCGGCGGGTTTCAGGTTTTTGTTTCCGTTGACGCCAGCCCTTCTTTTTCCTCCATTATCCTGGGTTACTCTTCTGGTAGCTAACATTTTGGCAGACCAAGAGTTTAGCAAGGTTTTTTGCAACTTGTGTACAGCTTTTACGTCTCCCCTTTGAGATGCTTGATAGATTCTTTTTTGCAACTTAAATACCGTCCTTTCTAGCTTTGGCCAGTTGACGTTATTCCATACCACTATCGGTTTTGTCCGTGTTTTAGTCTTTTGCACTGCTATTCAAAACTCCATCTTCTAAATCATCGGGAATCTGTTAGCTTATCCTGTCCATTACAGACAGGCTTGCTTTTGATTCCATCCCATCCCACATAAGCTTATGGTTTGATACCTACTCTATTGATCGACCTTTCTATAGAGAGCTATATATAGGATTACTTCGTTCCATATGACCATTCTTGAGTGTTTAGGTAGGGTATTATCAGCCGGAGACTTAGTAAGCGCGTCCTATATCGGCGGTAGATATAGGCCTATTTTGTCTCAGTGTCCTTTTGACCGCAGCGTATCAACCTTTTTTTTCGCTGCTTACTGGGTTACGACTGTTCGTAATACCTTCACTTTACGTTCTCCATGCACTCTTGCTTGCTGGGATTTGACTTAAGGTTTATCATTACCAGCTTTTTTCCCTGCTTTATCCTTTGATAATCAGTCTCTAGATAAGGGAAATGCTTTCACTTCCACGCTTTGAAGGGTTGGACTTGCACCAACATGATCATATAGTTGTCAAACTCTTTTGGCCTATTGGCCATTTGAGTTAGCAGGCCATCCTCGGATTCTAGATTTGGCTGTAAGCTTTGCTAGATATACGTTTCGGCCTAACGAATCACACACCACCAACCCATAACCAACGACCAGAGGATAAGGCCTTGAGTTGGCTTTGCATCCGATAGAGCAATTCTGTTTCTTCTGGTGTGAGTTGGCCTAATTTTCTTAGGCCATTAATTGTGCGATCGCACACTTCTACCCAACTTTCGCGGCCAGTCTCTGTCTTACGGCTATAAGTTCTATAAAATACCGGATTAGCAGTGGGGGCTGTTTCCGGGAACTCGCATAGATGCAATCTTTCTAGTTTTTGTACCATACTCAAATAGAAAATAAAATTTTTTGGGTAAAAAGCAACAAGTTACGAGTGTAGCGATTTTTTATATATAGAGTCAAATGGTTGACAGATTTACCAAACTACTATATGCGCTAAAATCAAAAATTCACATCTTCCCGACCCTGCTCTTACGAGACAGGGCAGAATTTCCGCTTCATAGCACCCCCATATGCGAGATTTACTCTCTTCGGGTCAAAATACCGCGACCCAGACTTACACTGCTCTTCCCGCAGCCAATAAGTACGGTATATATCCAACATTGGGACAAAGAATGGCTATTAGAAGTTTTTGCTATACCACTACGGCAATCTTTAAAGGATTTTAACCAGACTTATCAAAACTTTTTTAAATCAACCCAAGGCAACAGAAAAGGTAAACCTATAAGACCTCCTATTTAATCCTAATATCTCCCTTGATCAAGTCAGGAATACTAAATTCACAAAACAAAAATGAATAACATTTAATCTGGATTTTAGCTTAATAATAATTTGCGCCTAATTCGATTAGCTAAATCTTGTACTACAAACATATTACATTGCTGTTAAAAAAAAATTTCGACTCGCCAAAGGCGAGACTAAATAGGGCAAAAGGGCAAAAGAGCAAAGGGCTATTGAAAAGTCCTGGGGGGGAAACTCACAAGACGAAAACCAATATAGTTGAAGTCCGTCTCGTCCGAGAAAGAGCTGCTGCGGCTCGCAGAGCGACACCGCCCAGGATTGAAGTACCAGGAGCCGCCACGACGGACTCTTCTAGTACTATGACCTCCAGTTTCCCAAACACTACCATCAGTAGGTGCTCCATCATAACTGTTATGCCAAGTATCTAGACACCATTCCGAAACATTCCCGTGCATATCGTACAAACCAAAAGCATTAGGATAAAATTGACCTACAGGAGTTGTTTCTTCTCTATATTCTCCATCGTGTGCAATACCGTAAACATACAAACCATTATAGTTAACTAACTCTGGTGTTATGGTATTTCCAAAATAGAAAGGTGTAGTAGTTCCTGCGCGACAAGCATATTCCCATTCTGCTTCACTCGGCAGTCTATAATTCCTTTGTGTTAATTTCGATAGCCTTTCACAGAATTCTACTGCTTCGTACCAACTCACCCTTTCAACTGGTCTGTGCCATCTATCTATATCTTGGTATGGTTCTTTAAAATAAGATGGTTCTAGCTTTAGGTCTAATTTGACTTTCAAGTCTGTCCGAGAAGCAAGCTTTTTCCACTGTCCTCGAGTAACTGGATATTTGCCCATAAAGAAGGGAGGGACAGTCACATCATGTTGAGGGCCTTCATCATCATATCTACCTTCTTCACTTTCAGGAGAGCCCATGGTAAAAGTACCCCCAGGAATATAAACCATTTGGAATTTAATTCCATTGCCTAAATCCTCTATTTTCTGTCTAATACTTTTCTGACTACTATCAACAATGTTGCCAAAATCATCAACTCTTATAACTTCAAAATTAAATAACTCTCCTTTCTCTGATTCTTGAGATGATTTAACTTCATTTTGAAATTTTTCCTCAAAATTAATATTAGTTAAAACTTCTATTGTTTTTGCTTCTCGTTCAATTTGTTTAGAGACTTCATTAGGTATTTCAGACCAAATTTTCTCCAAAGCTTCTATTGATATTGCTCTTCCAAACCTTCCTTCTCCATCAACATCAACTTTATGAGTAACTATACCCACAACTAATCCTGTATTAATATCAATAACAGGAGAACCACTATAACCTGAACGAAGACGTCCTTTTTTGATCTCTAACTTTTCAACAGCCACATCTTCTGGCATATTTTCTATTAGTTGAAATGCCCTTTCTCCATCAACTTCTACAATCATTTCTCCTTTTATTGTTTGACGACGAAGTGCGTTATTTTGGCTCCAAAGATAAAAACCAGGAATTTTAACCTCCAATTTTTTTTCTTCCTCTCCATATAAAATCATTAAATTTAAGGATGGAAGTGAAAAATTTTTATTAACTTTTAAAATAGCCAAATCAAAACCTTGAACATCTCCTATCTTTATAACTTCCGCTGGAATATTATTTACCCTTATATTTTCTTCACCACCCACATCCTCAACAACATGAGCACAGGTAAGTAGATAAGTATAATTTTGTTTTTTATAAAATATAAATCCAGTACCAATAACATTTTTTCTGTTCTCCTTGGCACTTTTAATTAAAACAATAGAATCTTCTAACTTTTTTAAATCAACCACTTTTTAATTAATTAGTCATTTCTTAACTTTACAGCGCTTTTCAAATTGATGAACTACATCGCCATAATCAAAACCTTGTATGGAGGTTGCATAAGGAGGTCCCTACTGTGGTCTACCGACATAAAAACTGCCGTATACTAGAAGCTTTAAACAAGAACAAAACCAGGCTATTAACAATAGGAATTAGACTTTTAGATATTTTAGAACGATTAGCTCTAATTGCAATATAGTTGTCCCTAGCCTTAACCAAAGTAAACTTTCCAAAGAACAACTAGAATTCGGGCCAAAAGCAGTTAAACTGAAAAGTATTGTAAAACATAAGTTTCTATCTTGTCATATTATTTGAGTATATTTGCTGGAACATCAGATATAAATAGGACTTACGCAAATTAGCCTTGAAAACCCCATATGTAGGGGCGAATGCCATTCGCCCTCACCCTCGTGTCGTGGCCGTGGGTAAGTCCTGATAAATAAAAATCAAATTCAAGTTGTCCTAATGTGGGATTTCCAGCATAACCTCCATAACTCAAAAGTCTATCTATCACTGGACTACTTCCCTCTTAAACTATCAAAATTTAACTAATTTTTTCAATTTTTCATCCCTTGTAGAAATTGTTCAGAACTTACCCAGGCAAACTGAGAAACCGGGTTTCTCGTAGATATTTATGTGTTAAAAACAATTATTTACCGTCTTAACCGGGTTTCTTTGGGTAAGTCATGTTGTTTTTGTTTGATCATATTTATTATCACTTAAGATTTTCTAACTTAATCCGAGGATCTACAGCCTTCAACAATAAATCAGCCAACAAATTACCAATAATTAACATTAAAGCTCCCATCATTAAACTCGCCATAACTAAATATAAATCCTGGTTTCTTACCGCCTCTAAAATTAGACTTCCTAATCCTGGCCAGTTAAAGAAATATTCAGCAATAAACGAACCACTTAATAATGAAGCAAATTCAAATCCCAATAAGGTTACTAAAGGGTTAATGGCATTTCTCAACGCATGAACATAAATCACTCGATTTTCTGGAAGACCTTTAGCCCTAGCCGTTTGAATATAATTTTGTCGCAAAACATCCAATAATTGCCCCCGCATCAACCTCTGTAAACCAGCAAAACTGGTAATACTTAAAGCAATAGTTGGTAAAATCATATGCCAACCCATATCTAAAACTTTACCCACAAAAGAGAGGTCATCATAGTCAATACTTTGCATTCCTCCAACGGGTAATAAAGGAGAAAGATTTTGGGCTAAAAACAATAATGATAAAGCAGTAATAAAACTAGGAAAACCTTGACCAGTGTAACTAATTAATTGTAAAAAACGGTCTAAAAAACGGTTTTGATTCACTCCAGCAATAATACCAAGAGGAATAGCGATCGCCCAAGTCATTATTAAGGAAGAAATAGATAAAACTAGAGTAGCGGGTATTCGCTCCCATAATAAATCAGCCACCGGTTGCTGAAAAACGAAACTTCTGCCAAAATTTCCACTAGTAATAATTTTTCCTAACCAACGTAAATATTGTTCTAAAGGAGACTTATCTAACCCAAATTGTTGCTCAAGTTGTTGAATAGTTTCTTGAGATATTTGAGGATTTTGACTTAAAGTATCTAAATAACTACCAGGAGCTAACTGAATAACAGCAAAACAAAGAGCAGATGCTAGGAATAAAGTCAAAATTGCCTGTAGTAATCTCTTCAATATATAAGCAAAAGTTTCACTGGCAATTAGTCGTTTTAGCTTGTTATACTTCAATTTTATATCCACCAAACTCATATAAAATACATCAATGTTTGCTACCAAAGATTGGTAGGGAAATGGGATAATTTAGAGATGAGATAAATTTTAAATAGTAGAATCTATTCTACTGCATATAAGTTCACTATATATGAACTATAAATATTCATATATAAGACTACTTATTTCCATTCTTATTGTTATTGAGAACGAATGACTCCCTACTTCTAAAATGATTATTCCTATTCATTAAAGACAAAAAAGGAAATTTGAGATTTCATTGTCTTCCTATTACGGGAATTACTAATAACTGATAACTGAAATATCTAGTATTCAATTAAACTCATAATCGGCACTTTTGGCAATTTTTGACGTCCACCTAAGTCCTTTAACTCAATAACAAAACCAAAACCTACTAAATTACAATTTGCCTTTTCAATCAACTTACCTGTAGCTCCTGCAGTGCCACCAGTCGCCAAAAGATCGTCAATTACTAAAACTCGACTACCTGGTGGCATTGCATCTTGGTGTATGTCAAGACTATCTTGGCCATACTCTAAATCATAAACAACTGAGTGGACTGGTGCGGGTAGCTTTCCTGTTTTGCGGATCGGTATAAAGCCTACCTTCAACTTATAAGCTAAAGGGACACCAAAAATAAAGCCCCGAGATTCTATGCCCGCTACATAGTCGGGTTGAAATTCTGAGCATTTTTCTGTCAAAATATCAATAGTGTAATGTAAACCATCTGGATTGCTCAAAAGAGTAGTAATATCTCGGAATATAATTCCTGATTTAGGGAAATTTGGGATTG
This sequence comes from Trichodesmium sp. MAG_R02, assembly GCA_023356605.1. Lineage (GTDB taxonomy): Bacteria > Cyanobacteriota > Cyanobacteriia > Cyanobacteriales > Microcoleaceae > Trichodesmium. The sequence continues at coordinate 13,760 of JAKQYE010000006.1, forward strand.
CGCGAATTAAATTTTTTAGTTCCATTGTGGTTCAACTCAAAAGTCAAAATTGAAAACATACGGCGCTTGACCTTGTTATGAGGTACGCCTACACGAGCAAGATGCTCCCACTACATAATTTTTACTATTTACCTTCTACCTTATATGCCCGAAATCTGCTGTATTAGATTTGTAGCAACCAATTATGAGTTATTTAATATTACTGATAACTATTTAGATACTAAATAGTTATCAAAAGAATTGGGTAAAAAACCCAGTCTTTTAAGGCAAAATGTTGTTGGGGGATTGCTCGAAATCCCCATTACAAAAACAAATTCTGACTTCCTTAAAAGTGATACAATTATTATCAACATTAGTTAATAATTGTATCATTAAAATAATTCTCAGTGATGGAAGTATATCTCTTTTTGCGACATAATCCCACACTAATTACACGAATTAGTGTGGGCCTCTCAGCGACTTCATATGATTTTATATGTCGGATTTAGGGTTGCTATATCTTGATATTTTTACCAAAATAGTGTAGAGAAGTATAGAATGTTTCGGTAAGAGTAATGGAATTAAAAACTTCTCCCAGTCCATCTAAACCATTAATATTGAATAATCTAGCAGATATACCTCTCCCTGATAGTGGGTGTCCCCGAAGAACTAAGACCCAAATCGATTTAATGCTTTTGGCAATTGAAGCCTTGCAATTAGGAGGAGCTGAGGTTATGCTGAAAGTTGTCAAAGACTTGGAGCTAGAAGAGATTATTCCTAATCGGGTTTGTTTGTGGCGACTGCGTAGTACAAATCCTCTGCGTCAAAATAGTCAACGCCGTTCCTTGACATTGACCGAAGCGAAAGCCCTAGTAATTATTACTTGTCACTTGGCCAAACGCTTAACTGTCTCCATTAGAAAACTTTTGTTTGACTATCAGCAATTAAGCCAAAAACAGTTACCGATAGAAAGTCATTTACAATTATCCTTTTATTTAGAACAGTTTAGAGTACACTTTCGCAGTCGTATGAACCCTAGGCGTTCTGGTGTAATAGCCTACAATTCGGAGGAAAAGTTAAATCAACTGGGGCTAGAGTTATTAGGCAAATTGCTATTCTGTACTGGTACGACAGGTATGCAGAGATTTTGGATTAGTCTGTTTGACGGAGAAGTTATTTAAATGTTGGCAGAAGACTTGCCCTCTCCCGTAGGGGAGCGTCGGGAAGATGTCAATTTAGATAGAGAAATTATAGAAGGATCATTTTTCCCAGAACTAACAGTTATCGTAATAATTTTTGCGTCAATTAATCTGACTTCCCCTGGTGATTTATCTATACCTGGATTAATTAAATATGCAGGAAAACAAGCCGCGCTTAAGCTCAATCTTATAGCATTACCTTTCTCAATTTTCATGCAAGTTGGTTGTAAACAAATTTTCACTGGTAAATTATTATCAACAACCTTGATATAACCTTGAGTAAAATTGTAAATATCCCCATCTTTTCTTACTTCAGACAACACTGCAGACAGGTCAAAACTATTTGTATCTGCTGTGCAATATACATTTACAAAAATATCTCCTGCTATGTGTAAATCTTCCGTTAAAAATTCAGAAGTATAAGTCAAAATATCAGTACGACAATCTAACTCTGAACGTTCAAAAGAACCAGCAGGAAATGTTGCATGACCCCCTAATGCCGGAACAGGTCGCCAAGGGTCATGTACTAATGTATCATCAACCGAAATATTAGGGCAGCTTGGCGTGAGACTCCCCGAATCTTCTCTAATATTAGCCAGTCCTTTACTAGCCAAATAATAGAACTTGTGACTATTGCTCGGCCAGGAATTTAAATTACGCCATTCATTACTTCCCATCTCAAATAAAGAAACAGGCGATCGCTCAAATATACCTGTATTTATTCCTTTAAGAAATTGATTAAACCATAATATTTGTAGCTCATCTATAGAACTAGAAGCTTGTAAACCATAATTTACAGCTCCTACTTTTCTGCCCCAAGGAATATGAGACCAAGGACCTACGATTAATTTTTGTAAGAATTTACTGCGACCAGCCATTTCTTTATATAAATTAATTGTACCTCGTAAATAGGTATCAAACCAACCACCGATATGTAACATTGGCAGGTCTACATTTTCCATGTTTGGTGATAGGTTTTGCCAATATTCACTAGATTGATAATTCTCTATCCATTGATGGTAAAAAGAATCTTTTCCATACTCACTAATCACTTTAGGTAAAGCCGGATTTATAGTAGATAAAGGTATGTTTCTCGAAGCTTGAAAAAGCTCTTGATAGGCTTTTTCATTTCCTCGTAAACGAGCGGTTTCTGTTGCTAGTTGGACTGCCCAACCCAAGTTTGTTATAAGACAAAAAGCTCCTCCTTCATAAGCCCAGTCTGTATATAAATCATAACCAATCATTGCCGGACAAATTGTTTTTAGAGCAGGAGGTTTAGCACTAGCAGCATATAGTTGAGTCATACCTTGATAGGAAAATCCATACATTCCTATTTCCCCAGTGCTACCTGGTAAATTTGCCGCCCAATTAATAGTATCAATTCCATCTTCAATTTCTAGGGTAAATAATTCAAATTCACCCTCAGATGTACCCCGACCCCTCACATCTTGAATAATAACAATATAACCATGAGCAGCGTACCATTTTGGATGAGCATAGACCACTGTTGAGGCGATCGCTCTCCCATAAGGTTGTCGCATTAATATTACTGGAAATTCACCTTTTACATCAGGGCGATAAATATCAGCATCTAAACGTGTACCATCTCTAGTCAATATAGAGGTAGTTTCTTTGGGTAAAACTTTCATTTTAATATTTCTAAGTAGGGTTTGCTGAACAAGTATTTTTAGGGAGTAGGGAATAGGGAATCAGCAGTCAGGATAAAAAACAATCAGGACTTACGCAGGCAAACTGAAAAACCCGGTTTCTCCTAGATCTTTATGTGTTAAAAACAATGATTTACTGTAGCAACCGGGTTTCTTTGGGTAAGTCCTGACAATTATAGAACAATACAGTTCAGATAATACCAAAACTCATAATTCATGGAACCATTAGATCAGCTTTTTAAATTACATAACTGCACAAAAATCTTTAACGGAACCTTATTGAATTAATTAGAAAGTTCCAATAATATCAATTCCCCAAAATAATACTATATTTAGATGGTACTTTTTTTTATCAAAAATTGCCAAAATTTGAGCTCGTCAAAACTTTCATATCTTCTTCATCTAAATCTACTGGTTTTCCACTACGAATTAGTTCTGCAAAGTCCTCATTGGGCACCATAATACATAATACATAAAGACGAGTTGAACCAGTATTTTCTATAATATGATTACCTGTTGGTGGCATAAGAATACTATCGCCAGCTCGAATCTTAATAGATTTTCCATCACAACTTGCTCTTCCTTCTCCTTTGAGAACAAAAAACATTTCTACAGCGAAATGATGTTGATGTAAAGGTGTTTTTCCTCCTACACCAAAAACTTCTAAACATACAGTTAAAGAAGCATTAGCATTATCAGGACTGAAAATAATTGCCAATTTATTATTGTCATTAGGGCTAATACGATATGCTTGGTAGTCTTGGGGAGACTTAACCACTGGAATCATGCAATGGGTCATCATTTTTTTATAGTTAATAGTATTAATTTATTTAGGTAATTATTTATTATTGTCGTTACACTTTGAAGGTTTTTACTGTTAGATACGGGTAGCATGCTAAACTTTTTTTTGCTTACTATTTAGCCTGACTCAATTAATATAGCACTACCCATTTAGGGCTTGGACATTGGTGAATTAGCTCACTCCCCTATGGCTTCTAAAATTGCAAAAGAATCTGTGATAAACTCAAAACACTGTTTCACATTATAAAGAGTAGCTTGCCAACAATATTCAGGGGAAGTAGTTGCACTACCGTTTGAAACAAAAATGCAGTCATAACCAAGAAAATTTGCATCTTGTAATGTTGCCATTACACATTGGTCTGCATTAACTCCAGCAAACAAGAGAGTTGTTTTGCCAATATTTCGTAGAATGCTGTCAAGGGGAATATCCCAAAACCCACTCATCCTGTATTTATTTACGGGAATATCTCCTGTCTCATCCACAACTGCTGCTGCCCAACTTCCTTCTATGAGCACGGAGGCCTGATTTTTCGGTAGTGGGTCCCCTATGGAGTTGTAGACATGGCATTACCTATGAACGATATTCTTTAAGTCAGGGCGGTTTTCCCAATTTTGCCAAATTATTGGAACGTTTTGCGATCGCAATTTTGGTAAAAGATTTATCAGTGGTTGAATAGGGGACCTTGCAGGTGTCACATCTACCCCAATGTGACCTAACCAACCATCCGGATAACAGAAGTCATTTTGCATATCTATTACTTGAATTACTGTTTTAGCTAAATCTAAGTTAATGGTTTTGGTTTAAGTTTTGATTACAACTAGTTTAGTACGAAGAGGTTGACGAGTAATATCTACAGTTGTCTCATCAACTGCCCATACATTAGGAGCTACACCCAAAATTTTCAGAGAATCATTTTGCATAACTTTATATATTTATTATAAGATATTAATAAAGCAGTTAATTTCATGTAAAAACATTAAAGCTTTATAAAGTTTATCTTTTATATATGCTAGTATTCCCAGTCAATTATCATCTATAGCAGGCCACCCATAGGTTGCGACAAATCAAAAAGTAAATAAAACTTTTAAAACTCTTGCCTATTCTCTGTTCCTTTTTCCTTGTTCCCTGAAAAGCAGTAAGATTTCTACCACAAACATTCATAGGATTGCTATATGTCAATTCTAAATAGTTCGTGACGGATATAATATTAACAAGAATCTGAGTTTCATCCTAAAACAAATCAGTATCATGGCTCACTTAAATCATTTTATTAATCAGAAGGGCTTTGGCAGTAAAAATGGTGATAAAAGGATATTACTATTATCAAATTAAAGAATCACTCAAAGTTTATCATGGTTTGGTGAGTAAGTGGAAAAACTAGGCTATTTTTCAGGTATTATCAAGTTTACGACTTCAATATTAATGCACTCAAGATTACTGAAAACCAGAGGCAAGATTAGATATAGTTAACTATCTAAAATCTCGAAATATATGAGATTTTCAGGTTTAAAAATATACTTATAAACCAAATATAATCTTTTTTTTATCTCTGCAAAGCTATTTAAACTTGTTAAAATAAGCAATAGTAAGCATAAAAAAACTCAGAAAAAGAATCCCGCCATAAATGATGAATTAGTGGAACTAAAAAAAAGAAACCTAGCTAAAGGTCGGTAAAATTGGCAACAAGATATTTTAGTGGAAAGCCTGGCAGTGTTTATAATGGATGAATATCATCTTTTGTGGAAATATGTTTTGGGTTATATTTGGGGAAGAACCGAGACCAAAATAGAAATCCCCCTCAAAGATGAAAAAAGTAGACTCACCTTATTATCGGAGATTTAGAAATGTTAGATAATTTGGAATCGTAAAATAGGAAAAAATGAAAGAGAGATAGAAATCAAAGTTATCACATTTTGTTATCTAGAAAAAAGAACAGATTTGAGATTAGTAACAAACTTCAAACCATAGGAGGTAACCCCTAAAAAAAATGACGAATCTATGTGAAAATATGATAAATTTAACTGTTATGGAATTTATTAAAATCCACTTCAAATTAGATAAATTGATAAAAATAAATTAGAATTTTATCCCCATTCAAATATATAGCTTGTGAATCTCTTATCTGATATTAAGACTAATATAAATACCTATAGAATATGGGATAATTTTATCATATAAGCTACTTATTATAATGTAACTTTAGCCCTTTCCGATTCTATGTCTGGTATAATCATAAATGACTTATCATATTTATTTAAATTTGTTTATTTAAACCTGGTCCTTCAAGGTACGATTTAAAGGAATATCCATAAAAATTAGTAACAATTTGATAACTACTTTATTCCCTCCTTATTGAGAGAATAAGCTATTGTAATAATAATCACATCTTAACTTGCTCAGGACCTACCCAGGCAAACTGAGAAACCCGGTTTATCGTAGATATTTATGTGTTAAAAACAATGATTTACTGTAGAAATAGGGTTTCTTTGCGTAAGTCCTTTTGCTATTAAATCACCCAAATATTTTAGGAGTAATATTCTATTGCGTATTATTATTGAAGGTTGGCGTTTTTTACCTCACTCTTACGCGATCGCCAATCAGTTCCAAATGCTAGAAATGCTCAAGCGGCCTCAACTAGAAATTTACCATCAGGATATGCCTTACATTAGCACAAGTTGGGAACCCATCACAGGTTTATTTCCCCAAAATGAAGAAACAGCATTACGCAACATTCCTCACCTATCACCACAACAACCAGCAGATGCCACATTACGAATGTATGCTCCGTTTAATCTTAATTCTTCAACAACTAACCGGACAGCAACTTTTGCTTGTAATGAGTGGGGTATTGTCACCAAATCTATTATCAAAGGAATGGGGGTTAAATCCTTTGCAGAAGCTCATACTCAATCAGATACAATTATTATTACTCCCTCCCATTGGTCAAAAGAAGGGTTTATTCGCAGTGGTGCTCAGGAAAGTCGGGTCGTGGTTGTGCCCCTCGGTGTTAATCCCAATATTTATCATCCTTTACCAATAGATGAAAGAAATACCCTGCGCCAAAAATTTGGCATTGATAACTGTTTTGTTTTTCTTAACGTCGGGGTAATGTGCAACAGTAGTCAAGGGATAGGGCGTTTACTCAAAGCATTTGCCACTATTGTTGAGTATTATCCAGATACTAAACTAATCCTTAAAGGTAGGGATGCTATTTTTCCTTCTAGAGATTCTATTGCTAAAGCTGGCAAAGTCGCACTTACTGATACAGAGATGGAAAGAATAAAATCTAGAATCATTTATTATGGCCAGACTCTTTCTTTTTTGGAGCTGGCCCAACTTTATCAGATTGCAGATGCTTATGTTTCTCCTTATCTAGCAGAAGGATTTAATTTACCAGTATTGGAAGCAGTGGCCTGCGGTTTACCAGTGATATGTACAAGAGGTGGCCCCACAGATGATTTTACTAATCCCAATTTTGCCTTAGCAATTGATAGTCAACTAATGACTAATCATACCAAACATGGAGAAACCCTTTGGTTTGTACTACCAGAACAAGAGCATCTAGTCGAGTTAATGCAAACAATAATTGAAAAAACTTTATTCAGAGAACAAGCCTCTAAAGCTGGCCCTCAATGGGTACTTCAAAATTTTACTTGGAAGCAGGTAGTAGATAAATTATTGGATTTACTTATACCATCTTTGAAGCTCAGTAGACCAACCTTTGAACCAATAATTCTTTGAAGGGATTAGGGAGCAGGGAGTCGCAACTAACATTTCTCAAAAATTTTTCAACTTCTATCTTCAACAGGAGACCAACTCCTATAGCGGTTTTCAAATTGATAAACTACATCGTCATAACCAAAACCTTGTAGGGAGGTTGCATAAGGGCGTCCCTACTATGGTCTACCAACATGAAAACTGCTGTAAATCAGAACGTGGAAAAGGAGTAGGGGAGTAGGGAAGTAGTAAACAGTTATAGAATTAACATTGTACTTAGCTTTAGCTGCCAAGACTCAAGCTTGATATGAACACCAAGAACAAGTAAGTGACAGACAAACCCCAGCTATGCTGACGAAATAGAAAAAACAGGAAGATTTAGATTTTCAACAGTGAAATTAGTAGTGTAGCACTCCAGCAAGACTTAAGACATTTACAAATTACTTTCACCAACTTTTTTAGCGGACGGACTAAATATCCATTCCTTCTTGAAATTGCACAACGGTGGCAGTGATGAGTTTATTAATGCAGCCTTCAACTGGAAAAATGGCCAAATCTATTTAGCTAACTGTGCAGAGCCCTTATCTATTAGATGGAACAGGCAGTTGCCACAGTTATTGTATACGCAGTAGGATTACTGTCAAATTTGACATAGATTTTTTGATAGGTAGACCAAAGTAGGGAGCTTCTATAAAAGGTCCCTACAAGGTTCTGATTTTGATTGATGGCCATCTATCTGAAAAGCACTGTAATTTAGGTTTTTCTTCCTCTGGAAATGTTGAAATTTCCACTATAATAATCCTACTGGCCTAGGGAAAAAGTAAATATTTCTATTTTTTTATTTCTATTAGGACAGCTAACATTTTAATTTATAGGTAATATGACTACTTTTTTGTCATTAATACCAATCAACAATCAAGATTAACCTAATTTTAGGGAAAGACTATGGAATCAACAACTACTCAGTTAGATACTTCAAACATGGATATGCAAAGATATAGTTTACCAGTGACAGTAATTACAGGTTTTCTCGGGAGTGGGAAGACTACTTTACTTAACCATATATTGCAAAACCAAGAGGATGTAAAAACTGCTGTTTTGGTAAATGAATTTGGAGAAATTGGCATTGATAATGAGTTAATTGTTTCTACCAATGCAGATGATACAATGGTAGAACTTAGTAATGGTTGTGTTTGCTGCACTATTAATGAGGATTTAGTTAATGCAGTTTATAAGGTTTTAGAAAAACCAGGAAAGTTTGATTATATGGTGGTAGAAACTACTGGTTTGGCTGACCCATTGCCAGTAGCTTTAACTTTTTTGGGGACTGAGTTACGAGATATGACTCGCCTAGATTCAGTTATTACTTTAGTAGACGCTGCTAACTATAGTGTTGATTTGTTTAATAGTCAAGCAGCACATAGTCAAATTGTCTATGGAGATATTATTTTGTTGAATAAAACTGACTTAGTAGAGCCAGCAGATTTAGATTTATTGGAAGTGAAAATTAGGGATATCAAGAAAGATGCTAGAATTATTAGAACTAGGGAATCCCAAGTAGCTTTACCGTTAATTTTAAGTGTGGGTTTGTTTGAGTCAGATAAGTATTTTGAGTCAACACAAGAAGCTCATATCCATAACAATGAAGATGAACATGAGCATCATCACCATGACCATAAACATGAGCATCATCACCATGACCATAAACATGAGCATCATCATCATGACCATGAACATGAGCATCATCACCATGACCATGAAGACTATCATTCTAACCACCTAGAAAATGACGGATTTACCTCTATTTCTTTTCAAAGTGATCAACCTTTTTCCATGAAGAAATTCCAAGATTTTTTAGATAATAAATTACCTGCAAACGTGTTCCGAGCTAAGGGTATTTTATGGTTTCAAGAAACCTCTTCACGACACATATTTCACTTAAGTGGTAAGCGGTTTAGTATTGAAGACGATCAGTGGAAGGGTAATCAGAAAAATCAGTTGGTTTTAATTGGTCAGAACTTAGAACATGAGAAGTTGCGATCGCAATTAAAAGATTGTATTATATCCTAGAAAGTAAGAAATCATAGCAAGTATTAAAAAGCAATTTGTTCAGATAATAAGGGCAATAAAAAACTTCATAAGGGATTTCCCTTTGACTAATTTTACTTCTTATTCCTAACTCCAAAAAAATCCCCTAGGTGTTTGTAGCCAACATTTATCACCCAAGGAATAAAGTAATAAATACAGCAATCAGCACTCAGTAATCAGCAAATCTTTGAAAGCTGAGTGCTGAACTCTAAAGATTATCAAGAGGGGGCAGTTGAATCTAAAAATATATTCCTTGGAGTAAGTTATCTCAAATTCCTATAAATCAAAATAAATAGTTACTTTTGACTTTTGACTTAAATAAATTATGCGAGTTGTTATCCAAAGAGTTAAATTTTCTCAGGTCAAAGTAAATGAAAAAATTGTAGGTAAAATTGGCAAAGGATTAAATTTACTTGTCGCTATTTCCACAACTGATACAGAAGCAGAAATAGATTGGATGGTACGTAAATGTCTAGATATGCGTTTATTTCCTGACCCAGATAATAATAATAACCGCTGGGAAAAATCTGTAAAAGATATAGATGGTGAATTGTTAATAGTTAGTCAGTTTACTCTGTATGGAGATTGTCGTAAAGGTCGTCGTCCATCTTTCGATAATTCTGCATCTCCTGAAGTTGCTAAACAACTTTATCTGTTATTTGTAGAAAAATTAAAATTGAGTGGGTTAAAAGTAGCAACTGGTATTTTTGGGGCAATAATGCAAGTTGAAATTGATAACGATGGTCCGGTAACTTTATTATTAGAAAAAGAAGCTACCAATAAATTATTCTGATAAGTTAATAACGTAGTAACTATGAAAGATAAGAGAGACAAACAAAAGAAACTATCTAATATATAAACTGTATTATTACTATATAAAATTCAGCTATTCCGAATAAATATTCAGCTATTCCGAGTCAGCTATTAGCAAATTAATGAATAATTATTTCCAAGGTTACATGAGTATACTTTGGCAGTAACTTTTAATTCTCTATTGGTTTCTCAATTGCTTTACCTACTCCCAAATCAATAGCCAATAGCTGAATGCCTCTATTACTATTAATAAGGTTTCTAATTTTACGAACTTGAATATATCAGGACTTACGTATTGCTTCTATATGTAGTGTATTTTTGATAATCCTGATCCGATATAAACACTACAATTAGCGTCTTTGCGTAAGTCCTGTATATAGCAATCCCAAATAGGTTGTGACAATTTCAAAAATAAACTCTGAAACTATTGCCAATTGACAATTGTCTCCAAATTCCCACCCCAAGAAGCAGTAAGATTTTAGAAATAAATAAAATAGGACTACTATAGCAATCCTATGAGTATTCGTGGCAAAAATCCTACTACTTTTTAGGGAACAGAGAATAGTTAAGAGTTTTAAAAGTTTTATTTACTTTGTGATTTGTTGCAACTTATTCAGGACTGCCATGTAGGTATTTCCACACTATTCTTACTCAACATTTAAGATTTAGGATATAATTAACGTCATACTTGAGTTAGGTCAGGACTAACACGATACTGCCAAATATAGTTTTTTTAGTAATTATTTCAGATATTTACACTATAATTGGTGTCTTGGCGTAAGTCCTAATTATATGTATTGAAAAAAACAACTAAAAAGTAGTCCGCTTATGAGTGAGGCTTTAAACCTAATTTTTCAGTAAAAATTTATAGTCTGCCTGTCAAAATTAAGTTAATATAATTTTATATTTTAAAAAAGGAAAACTATGGGATTCTTTGATTCAGAAGTAGTTCAACAAGAAGCCAAGAAATTATTTGAGGATTATCAATCCTTGATTATGCTAGGAAGTAATTATGGCAAATTTGACCGACAAGGTAAAAAGATGTATATCGATCAAATGGAAGCTATGATGGAGAGATACCGGATTTTTATGAAGCGATTTGAATTATCACAGGATTTCATGGCTCAAATGACTATGGAACAACTCAAAGGTCAGTTAAATCAATTCGGTATTACTCCTCAGCAAATGTTTGATCAAATGAATGTAACTTTAGAAAAAATGAAATTAGAATTGGATAAGCAGTCCTGATTGAATTAAGAGAAATAACTGCTTATTAATTGCAATTTAAGGTAGCGTTCAATTTGTAATGATAGATGAGTAAAGAATTACTATTGATATTCTCTATCTATAACCTACCCATCTCAAGTATGTATCTTCAGAAACTTTCAAAAATGGCTATGCCCACAAAAATAATTAGAGGCTTCTGTGCTATGAATGTGGAAAACCCTACCTATAACTTCATAGTTCATTGAATAATATATTCCCATTTGTTTGCCAACTGTTGTTAGAATGGATTTCACTGCCAATAATAGTTAATATACTCCCAGTTTCTGAGTAATGGCTAAAAGCTTATGTCATTTCAGTTATCAGTTATCAGTTATCAGTTATCAGTTAAGCTGTTAACTATTTAGATTACCTATTATAATAACAACCAATTAAAGCCAAAATTTTGTACATTAAGAATTTGGCTGTTTTTGTCAATTTTACAATACGTCGTTTATATGCTTAACAGCTTATCAGTACTGACCTCTGAAGTAGGAGGTTTGAAATGTGTATGGCGAATATTTTTTTCATGCCCTTGATAAGGGTCGACTATTTACATAATTTTTTAGTCTACCAAAAATATTCAGGACTTACACAAAGACACTAATTGTAGTGTAAATATCGAAAATAATTATCAAAAATACACCACATATAGAAGCAATAGGTAAATCCTGATATTAATAAGTACCTAGAAAGCTAAAGGTTCAGTTAAAAATCACATGAAATCTTACAATTAAATGTGATGAATTCCGGTCAAAGCATGGAAAACAAAGGTAGCAAGCAGTGGATGGGGTTAGCATACGAAGTAGAGAAGCCTAAGATTATAGGTGTTTATATAAATTCACCAGGGGGTCTTGAGAGTTAAATAGAAATCAACTACAGCCATTTGAAATTACAAAATACTAAGGGATATTGTCGCGGTATGAGTAATGAGCGAAAACTATGTGAATAAGTAGCTTGAGGTGACTTGGGATTTTGTTGCCTGGGTCTAGGGCTTATGGTATATAGTAAGGATTATCTAGAGGAGGCACTTCCGGAACCCTCGATACTGTTTTAGTTTGGCGAAAAAACTCTCTAGTGGCCCATTATGTTTCAGCATAATTAGTAGCAATGGAAGTGCAAACTATCAACCTTTTTATTTATATATTTAAATTTTAGCTATTTTTAGTATTCTTAGCTCCAGGGGCAACATATCCCTTGCTCATAGTGGGTTTGAGGCCATTGTCAGTTCAAAAATCTCAAAGTACCGATAACATAACTCCACTGAACTAATTCAATATAAAAAACTACGGTCTATCAAAGTTCCTTGCCGGAGGAAAATATTCTTTACGCATACCACTCATGGCTTGATTCATAAAATTACGCCAGATAGGTGCAACAGTAGTTCCCCCAGTAGCTCCATAGTTAAGTGGTCGGTAATCATCATTACCCACCCAAACAGCAGTTGACAACTGAGGAGTATAACCAACAAACCAAACATCCCTTTCCGAAGAAGTCGTACCAGTTTTTCCAGCAGCTTGATGACTTATTTTAGCCCGAGTGCCCGTACCTCGTTCAATTACCCCCACTAATACACTGTTAAGTGATGCTACGGCCCACTGATTCAGAACCAATTTAGGTTTAGGAGTATTGTCCAATAATACATTTCCACTGGTATCTGTGACCTGGACAATAAACGTCGTGTCAGAATGCCAACCATTATTAGCAAAAGTCGCATAAGCGCCCGCCATCTCTAGAGGTGTCAAGTCAACAGAACCAAGCGGTAGAGAAATCACAGGTTCCATAGGACTTTGAATTCCCAAAATGCGACAAACCTCAATCACCCTATTAAGTCCTATAGTTTGGCCCATCTTAACAGCAGGTATATTCATAGAAGACTGTAAAGCCTTACGAATACTAACGGACCCAGAATATCCACCACCATAATTTCGAGGAGAGTAGTAACCCCTACCATCTGGATAACTAACAGGACTATCCCTTACTACTGAAGAAGGGGAAAATCTACCCGAAGCAAAAGCAGCATAATAAACAAAAGGTTTAAAAGAAGAACCAGGTTGCCTGCGAGCTTGAATAGCCCGATTATATTGACTAGTCTTAAAATCTGCCCCACCAACCATCGCTTTGACAAAGTGGGTGCGTGGATCAACTGCTACCAATGCTAATTGACCTTTGTCCCAGCTTCGATAAAGACCACGGTAATATAATATTTTATGCCATTCACTTACAGTTTTCTCTGCCATCCGTTGGAAGTTCATATCAATAGTAGTTTGTATGCGCATTCCTCCCTTCATAACAGCATCTTTATCAAACCTCTCAGTTAATTCCTGAATAACTGCATTGGTAATATAAGGAAGTCTACTCTCACGAAAAGAAGTAACTTTACCTACTAGCAATGGTTGTTCGCCAGCTTCTGCTTCTTCCTCAGCAGTAATCCAATTTAGTTCTCGCATTCTAGCAAGCACTGTTGCCTGACGCTGCTTAGACTTTTGGTAATTAATAAAAGGGCTATACTCTTCTGGGGCAGGAATCATACCTGCCATCAAGGCAGCTTCTGCTAAAGTTAGATCCTTGGAAGACTTATTAAAATAGCTTTGAGCTGCAGTTTCAACTCCGTATAAATTATGACCCCAGTAAATTTGGTTGAGGTATAATTCTAAAATTTCATTTTTGGCCATAATTTGTTCCATTCTAATTGCCAAAACTGCTTCAGCTACTTTCCGACTAAGTTTGGCTGTTGGGGATAGAAACAAATTTTTCACCAACTGCATAGTTACAGTAGAACCACCTTCAACAGTTTTACCTCGCTCCAAGTTGGCCACAAGAGCACGAATAATTCCAATGGGATAGATCCCTAGGTGATTATAGAAGTTACTATCCTCGATCGCCAAAACTGCTCGTTTTAAGTCTGGAGAAATTTCGTTTAGAGGTATGACTTCTCGGTTTGCCTCATCATGGATACTAGCAAGGGGCCTACCTTTGATATCGTATATACGAGTTGTTTCTGAAGGTGTATAATTTTTTAGTACCCTTACGTCTGGCAAATTACGGAAACTGATGGCTAAACCTACCAATCCGCCAGCAACTAAAGAGCTAGTCAGCATGGTAATACCTAATACTGTACCTGCTGTAACTTTACTGACATATTGAACAAACTCGAATACTGGTGCAGGTTCTTTAGTTTGCTTGTTTGAGAGAGCGTTGGTGGACACTTTAATTTAACTTCCTTAGGCGAGACTTCAAATTTTTAAGCTTACTAACATACTTCCTAGGATTAACGGCCACGGACTCTCACTTCCCAGAGAGAGCTTAAGATGAGTATTAACTTCCGCCCCATCTCTGTGTGAGCATTTTTTCCCGTATGCCCGACAGTACTTAATCCTTTTTCTTTAAGCACTTGTGCTGCTACCACATCCCTATGAGTGGTATACCCACAACTAACAACAAGAATGTACTCACTCAGATAGACCCCTCCTGACATAATTCATACCACACCTAGGGCAGATTTTACCTAAAAATTAGGTTTAAAGCCTCGCCCATGAGGGGGCGACTTTTTAGTTGATTTTTTTCCACAAGTTATGTTATCGTACTTTTGAGTTTGCAAAAAATATATTAGTCGCGGGCAGGCAATCCGAGAAAAAAAGCAAATGGGTCGGAAAGTGTAAGGCTACTGCCAAAGTAGCGGCAGCCTGTAAAATCTTAATCTGCCGAGGAGCTACGGCTCGGTAAAGGTTTCTGTGCCTTTAGGCCGGGGAGGACGTTAATGTACCCCACTGCTCACAATTTGGGAGTTATTTTTTGAAAAAGTACATTGAGAATCAAAAAACCTAGAATTATCTTCTCAATCAATGCCCCATTGATTTTCATTGATTGACCGTCGATTCACCTCACGCCAAATCAAACATTATGGCGTGAGGCCTCTCGATGATTTAGCTCAAGGGAGAAGTCCTTCCTACAGCTATAAATCTTTCCATGTATTAAGCTAATTTGTTTTTTGATTTTTAGATAACCTTATCAATCTTTCTTATTGTATTTCATTATCTGCTGCAGCAATTTTAGCTGAGATTCAGACTTTTGAAGAACTTATGTTGTTGGATTAATTTACCAAAAAATTGGTTTTAGAGCCTAGTCATTCTTGGACGACTTTTGGGTTGTTTTTTTGGATATATTTTTTTGAAGATATATTCTATTATTATATAGACTAATTAATTGCGGGTAGGCAGTCTGAGATCAAAAAACGACGTGGAGGCCAGCTTAAAACTACCTTCAAGGTAGTCGTAGTCTGTAAAACATTAACCATGATCAGAGCTTCGGCTCCGTATTAATCGTTGTGCCTTTAGACTCGGGATGATGTCAAGTTCCCTAGTTACTAGAAACTTGGACATTCCCATGTCTATAGCAATAGAATAGCCATAAGGCCTCATCAGGACTTACGTAAAGGCACTACTTGTAGTGTAAATATCTGAATTTATTGTCAAAAATGCACTATATATGGAGGCACTGCGTAAGTCCTGCTCATGTTAGGTAGACCTACATCACATTGAATACAAATACTTATGTATTACCCACTTGTCTTCTTGATTACTCCCACTTGCTTAGGGAATATTGCTCTAGAAGCAATGTTTTGAGTTTTCCTGAGTCATGAGCTGACATTTAGCTTTTGAACGTAACAACTTACTAGGGTTAGCTGATGACTAATTTCATTAAGATTTCACCTGTTGGAAACTAATTCCTCCTGAGCTTGTGATAATTAATTAATAACTCATGGCTGAATTTCGGAGCTCTGGCTTCAGTGGTCGATACTGATAACTGATAACTAATAACTAATAACTGAAATGACCCTCAAAGTCAAGCTATATAAACAGGACTTACTCAGTACTGCTATATGTAGTGTATTTTTGATAATTATAGTCATTTTAATAAAGAATTGAGACAAGTATTTCTTGCTATAACTCGCGTTTCAGCAAAGAAAGTTTTCCATCTCTTTTTGAAATGACTATATCCTAGATATTTACACTACAGTTAGTGCCTTTTCGTAAGTCCTGATAAATTCACTAAGATTAAATGATGACTGATAAATTTACATGGCTATATCGTGGTATCAGCGAAATCTTCCCAGATAGATCAGATTCTCGAGACCCTAATGAAAACTTAATCCAGAGGTTAACCAAATCAGACCATCCTTTACGGATAAAATTAGGAATTGACCCTACAGGAGCTGATATTCATTTAGGTCATAGTATTCCAGTGAGGAAACTTCGGGCTTTTCAAGATGCTGGACATACAGCAGTACTAATCATAGGAGATTTTACCGCAAGAATTGGCGATCCAACTGGTAAATCCGCAGTTCGACTACAATTAAGTCCAGAGCAAGTCAAGGAAAATGCCAAAACTTATTTGGAGCAAGTCAGACCAATATTGGATTTTGACACTCCAGGGCGGCTAGAAATTCGCTACAACTCAGAATGGTTGTCTAAACTAGATTTGGCAAATATTCTAGAACTTCTAGCCACTATGACTGTGGGACAGATGTTGGCGAAGGAAGGTTTTGCCCTTCGTTATCAGCAGGAAAATCCTATATATATCCATGAGTTTCTTTATCCCCTAATGCAAGGTTATGATTCTGTGGCTGTGGATGCTGATGTGGAATTGGGTGGTACTGACCAAAAGTTTAATATTGCGGTGGGGCGAGATTTACAACGTTATTTTGGTAAGAAGACTCAGTTTGGTCTGTTAGTGCCAATTTTGTTGGGGACTGATGGGGTACAGAAAATGTCTAAGTCTCTGGGAAATTATGTGGGTTTATCAGAAGACCCTTTGAGTATGTATTCTAAGCTGGAGAAAATTCCTGATGACCAGGTAGAACAGTATTTAGAGCTATTGACTAATTTACCTCTTGATGAAATACCGGAGAGTCCTCGCGAAAGACAAAAATTGTTAGCTTTGGATATTGTGTCTCAGTATCACGGTCAGGAAGTTGCTTTGGAAGCTCAACAAACGGCTGTAAAAATGGTACTTGAGGGAGATATGAGTCAAACTGAGGCAGTTCCAGAATTTTCTTTGGCTTCTGTGGAGTTTCCAGCCAAGTTGTTTTATGTTATTAGCGCTAGCGGTTTGTGTAAGAGTAGCTCTGAAGCTAGGAAAAAAATTGTTGGGGGAGCTGTACGTTTGGATGACGACCGTATTTGCGATCATAATTTGACTTTTAATTCCCCGGCAGAACTTGATGGTAAAGTTTTACGGGTGGGTAAAAAGAATTTTATCCGGTTGGTAGAAAACTAACTGATACTGATATGTCATTTCAGTAGTGTAAAGTTATGAGTATTAATAGAATTATTGTTCCATTGGATGTCCCTACCGAGAAGGAAGCGATCGCCCTTATAGAAGAACTACCTGAAATAATCTGGTGGAAGGTTGGTTTGGAATTGTTTGTTAGTTGTGGACATCAGATTCTCTCGGTTCTCAAACAGCGTCAGAAGCATATTTTTCTGGATTTAAAGTTCCATGATATCCCCAATACTGTAGCTGGAGCTTGTCGCATTGCTGCAGGTTTAGGGGTAGATTTGTTGACTATCCATGCTACGGCTGGTAGAGCAGCATTGACAGCAGCCCAGGAAGCTATTAGAGAAGGGGCAAAAGCTACAGGGCAAAAACCACCAAGGTTAATAGCTATTACTATCTTGACAAGTTTGACATCTCGTGATTTAGCTTTTGACCTAAAAATTCCTTTGGAGTTACGGGAATATGCTTTACAGATGTCATTGTTGGCTCAGGAATCTGATTTAGATGGGGCGGTTTGTTCTCCCCAAGAGGTAGAACAGTTGAGAAAGGTTTGTAGAGATGATTTTATGTTGGTTTGTCCGGGAGTAAGGCCAAGTTGGGCTAAACTGGAAGACCAAAAGCGGTCCTTAACTCCTGCTCAGGCCATTAAAGCTGGTGCTGATTATCTGGTTATTGGCCGACCTATTACTACTGCTGCTGACCCAAAAGAGGCTTTGGAGCGTATTTGTCAAGAAATTGAAGGAGATTAGAAAGAGGAAAGTCGGGAATGGGAAGTTAAAACTTAAAGATTAAACAGAAAAATTATCCTCATATTCAAAACTTTATAAAGGTAGAGAGAACAGGACTAAGAGGAAATAAAAAGTCTGAGGAAACTTTGTATTATATTAGTAGTACAGTATTGCCATCAAAAAAATTTGCAGCAAAAATCAGAGGACATTGGTTAATAGAAAATCAAGTACATTGGGCAAAAGATGTGATTTTTAATGAAGATAAATCAAAGATAAGAGAACTACAAACAGCTCGAAATCTTTCACTTTTGTACACAATAATTATGAATGTTTACTGAAGTTTTGGTTTTGACTCAATAAAACAAGGAATATATTGGTCAGGAAATATAGTTATTTTAAATAAGAATGAAACATTCTTTTTAGCTGAAATAGTTTCATAGCAAGAAACAGTTTTCTCAATTTAAAGTTAAACAACTATAATTGGAAGAAAAATTTAGTATTCTCTACTTAAATAAACAATAAAATATGTTTTTAGTGAAAACAAATTGAATAAAAAAATGAGAATAAAACGATAATCTTTTGTTTAAAAAGCATGAGCTTAAGTTTTTAAGCTCAAAAAATAGAGAAAGTTATTTTCCGGAAAAATCAGAATCAATTAAATTAGAATTGAGCAATATTAGGGAGAAAAAAACATAACTTTTCTCCAAAAATTGACTACTAATTTTGGAGAATGAAAAAGCCTCCGTGAGCCCTATTTGACTCAAAAACCATTACACGAGCAGGACTACCGAGTATTTTAGTGTAAAGTATGGCAAAGTAACAGTTGCAGTATTATGTAATATACGTTCCCAGAATTGCTCTAACCGTGAAGAAGTAATGAAAAAGTCTATATCTGCGAGAATTCATGTTTGTACTCATTAGAATTATGTAGAAGATAGAGATCTAAATGCCTCTATAAATATCTTACAAAAAGGATGTAAATTGAAAATATTCATTTGTATAGTCACGATTATTAGTACAGTTAGTTTCGATTTACTTTTACCTAATTCGATATTTTTTACTATCAATAATCAAAGAGTTGTTAGAAGGAGAAAACTTAGAAAACCTAGAAGGAAAATAAGAGAAGAAATAAAACCTACCGAAACACAGAAAAAAAAATCTATTTGCCCTGAAAATTCTGACAATTTAGAAATTATAGTTGCAGCTTTAATTTTAGATTTACCTAGTTATGTTAATCGAGAAATTCAACGCTATCGTGAACCACATGAGGATTATTTAAAAAGGAATATAATTATAGCAGGTAGTCCTGAATTTGAACATTTACCAATAGATTATACCCCTTTTATACAGGAGGGTATTAGCCAAATATTTTTAACAACTTTAGAAAGACAATATCGAGGTAGTCAGGTAGTTGAATTACAAAGATTTCATTGGCTATTTATGAAGCAAAGTCAGACACAATGGGAATTAATTAATATGTTTTCTATAGAAGAAAGTTCATCAGAAAATATACTGCCCCAACCAAAAGATAGCAGTAATGGAGTATTTGCTAAAGGCATTAGAGCTTGGTTGAAAAAATGTTATTTTTAGAAAAAAAACAAGAGTTAGTATACAGGTAGAGGAGCTAATAGTTCGGCGAGTTATAGTAGCAAAAAGTAAATAATGTACTATCAGTATTGAGAGTCTTATATTACCTAGCTTTTAATAATTTGAGCTTAACTGGAAAATAACTTGCACTAGAATATAGAAAGGAATTCAGCCTCTTAATATTTAATTTATAAATCAGCGTTTGAAATATTCCACTACTATACTTTACTTAATAACTGACCATTAGCACCTAATACCTGACACCTGATACCTAACACCTGACATCAACAACTAATTCTATATAGTAAAACTCTAGTATTGCGGGTATCCTGCCTCCTAAATCTTTACCTCACCAGCAATGGGAAGTGCTGTAACATATGGAAATTAACCTTTTTTGTTTCTGAAAATCAAAAAAGAAAATCAGTTAACTTTCAATATTTGTTGAGATATATCTAAGTTTTGTCTAACGATTTAACTTCTGTAGTTAGCTTTATTACTTACGGTCTGGACGAGTGAATTTTGGTATATTTCCTCCCTCTTGATTGATATGAGCAATCATTTGATACAGTCTACCTATATCCTTTTGGTTAAAATGCATAACTAAACGTGGTAAGTGAGAGGTTTGATCTTCTGACTCTTCTGGTAATACTCGACTTTTCTCTATATTTCCTACAGTTAAAATATCCCTAAATTCTTGATTCAAAAAGTCTAGATCTTTTTCTGAAAGTTCTGATTTAAGACGAATCACAAACTTTTCTCCCACATAACGACTAGAATGATACACTCTATAAAAATTGGTGATTGCTTCACAAGCTGATTCTAAGTTATCTGTAATAGTGTAAAAATTACAATCCTTTGGACTAATCAAACCTCGTAGGAGTAATTGTTTATGAATAAAATCATTCCAGTCATGCCAATAGTTTCCATCAGGATAATCTATTAATATTAGAGGAGCAGGGCCAAATTTACCTGTTTGTACTAGTGTTAAAGTTTCAAATGCCTCATCTAGAGTACCAAAACCACCCGGAAATAAAACTATAGCATCAGTTTCTTTCAGGAAAAATAATTTACGAGTAAAAAAGTATTTAAAGTTAATTAATTTATTGTCACCTCTTATAAATGGATTAGACTCCTGCTCAAAAGGTAACTGAATATTGAGACCGAAAGATTTATTGCTTCCTGCTCCCTCATTGCCAGCTTGCATTATCCCAGGACCAGCACCCGTCATTACCATAAAACCTTGTTTAGTAATGTGATGAGCAAATTGTACTGCCATTTTATATTCTGGGGTATCTGGGGATACTCGTGCAGAACCAAATATGGTAATCTTACGAATATGGCGATAGGGATAAAATGTTTTAAATCCCTTTTCCATATCTTGTAAAGAGGCAGCTAATATCTTCCAGTCCAGGCGCTCAAGTTCTTCTTCTGCTATATTAACTATGGTGGAGAGCGATCGCCCTATCCATTTTTGCTGTTTCAAGTTGGGCAAATTATTGAGTAACTTGCTTACTTCTTGGTCAATGAAATCAATTGTAGATTTATCAAGATCTGAGGTCATACATTGTTTCTATATGCTAGCCAACTTTATTTATTTATACCAGAATAAACAGAGCACAAGGAAGAAAATTAATTATTAATATTCGGTTCCAACTCTAGCCTGGACATATAGTTATAGTCGTTGTAATTAAGATTGAAACAAAAATTGAGTATAATAAAATTAAGTAAACTAGAAACTATTTTGAACTATGTCTTACATTTTAGACTTCAGACAAAAAGTAATAAATATTTAAATTACTATAATTCGGCATATTTGTACTTTAGCGTAGCTAGATTAAAGTATAAATAACTACCAATAATTATTCTGGATAAATATTCTTTTTGGAGTTTGTATTATAGTTTTTGCCGTAATTCAGTGTCTAATATCGCGATCGCATTATTGAAGTATTCTATCGGATAAAAGTTTTATCGTTTTGCTGCTCCAATTAGTTTTTGTAATATTTATGCTACATAATAGGCAATCATCTAGCGGGAAGGGAGTAATAAAAGCCCTCCAATATTTATAGAGGGCTTACCTAAATTAACTTTCAGTATTGCTGGAGTTGGCAGATGAATAACCCACCATCAAAATTAACCCAACAATTCTTTAGCCTTAACTACAATGTTATCAACAGTAAATCCAAACTTTTCCAGTACAACACCGCCAGGAGCAGAAGCACCAAAAGTATCAACACTCAAAGTCGCACCTTCATCAGTCACATAACGATGCCAACCAAAACTAACACCTGCTTCCACTGCCAAACGCTTCTTCACAGACGCAGGGAACACAGACTCCTTATAAGCTGCATCCTGCTCTTCAAATAATTCCCAACATGGCATAGAAACTACCCGAACCTTCTTACCTTCAGCACGAAGTTTTTCACCAGCTTCCACACATTGGTAAGTTTCACCACCAGTACCAATAATGATAATCTCAGGAGTACCGTCGCTGTCACTAACCACATAAGCACCTTTAGCAACCGCATCAATAGAGCTACCAGCCAAATTAGGCAAACCTTGACGAGATAATGCTAACAGAGTCGGTTGAGGATGACTTGCTTTAGCTTTTTCTACTGCAATCTTATAAGCCCCAGAAGTTTCATTACCATCCGCTGGACGAATAACTATTAATTGTGGAATCAAACGTAAAGAAGCAATATGTTCGACTGGTTGGTGAGTCGGTCCATCTTCTCCTAAAGCGATGGAGTCGTGAGTCATTACCCAAATAACACCAGCTTCAGCTAAAGCAGATAAACGGATAGAGTTCCGCATATAGTCAGTAAACACCAAGAAAGTTGCACCATAAGGAATTAACCCAGAACCGTGTAGAGCAATACCGTTACAAATTGCTCCCATTCCATGTTCGCGCACCCCAAAGCGCACATTCCGGTTTTGGTATTGACCTTTTTGGAAATCTCCTAAACCTTTGAGTAAAGTTTTGTTAGAAGGAGCCAAGTCAGCAGAACCACCAATTAATTCTGGCAAAACTCCAGCTATTGCGTTAAGTGTCGCACCAGACTGGTTACGAGTAGCATCTTTCTTACTTTCAGGAGTATATTTAGGTAGTGCATCCGCCCAACCTTCAGGTAGTTTACCACTTACCATCCGTTCTAAAGTAGCTGCATCTTGAGGATACTGAGACTTATACTCAGAGAATAACTGATCCCATTCTTCCTCATATTTAGCTCCTCGCTCAACTGCTTTGCGGAAGTAACTGAGAGCATCTGCTGGAACTTCAAATTCTGGATATTCCCAACCAAGATGTTTGCGAGTTGCTGCTACTTCATCAGGACCTAGTGCCGCACCATGCACATCATGAGTGTCAGCTTTGTTAGGAGAGCCGTAACCAATAATAGTAGTAACTTTAATCAGGGAAGGTTTGTCAGTAACTGCTTTTGCTTTTTCAATAGCTTCAGCGATCGCGTCTAAATTAGTATTACCATCACGAACGTGCTGAACGTGCCAACCATAAGCTTCAAAACGTTTGCCCACATCTTCAGTAAAAGAGATATCAGTGTGACCGTCAATAGAGATATGGTTATCATCATAGAAAGCGATTAACTTACCTAAACCCCAGTGTCCCGCGAGGGAGCAAGCTTCACCAGAAATTCCTTCCATGTTACAACCATCACCCACAATTACATAAGTGTAATGGTCAATGATATTACAATTTGGCTTATTAAATACACCAGCTAAATGAGCTTCAGCAGCAGCTAATCCTACAGCATTAGCAATACCTTGTCCGAGTGGCCCGGTAGTAACTTCAATACCTTCAGTAATATGATTTTCTGGATGGCCAGGAGTTTTAGAGTTCCACTGACGGAATTGTTTAATTTCCTCTATAGGTACGCTGTCATAACCGGTTAAGTGCATCAAAGCATACTGTAACATACAGCCGTGGCCAGCAGAGAGAACAAAGCGATCGCGATTTAACCATTTAGGATTTTTGGGGTTAAAGCGCAGAAACTTATTCCAAAGGACGAAGGCCATTGGTGCAGCACCCATGGGTAGTCCTGGATGGCCAGAGTTGGCTTTTTGGACTGCATCAATTGCTAAGAAGCGAATTGAGTTAATGCAAAGTTCTTCGAGTGATTGAGTTGCAACAGCCATAGTTATAGTTATCTATCTCAATAGTTAATAGTATTAGTCCCGGAACTTGGAAACCAAGTATTTCTCTACAGTAATAGTACTCTGGAATTATTCTCAAGTCATATACATTACAAATCATCTCATCTGTGGGGAACTCTAGGCAAGTTAAGTCTTCAACCCAAAAACTTTAAGACCACTTTTGAGATTTATGAACCACATCGTCATAACCTAAACCTTGTAGGGGCCTCTACTATCCTTTATCGTTATAAAAACGGCTGTCAGACCATCTGAAAGTTAAGCTGATAGGGTACTTTGATATTTATCAGAGCGCAAAAATGCCTATCATTGCTAGGATGGAGTTGGGGAAATATACAGCTATAAATGGCTCAAACCTAAATAGATAAGGAAACAGATATTTGACATTCTCCTCGGCTGTTAGCCACTGGGTTTCATGCTGAGCCGCAGACCCTCGGTAGGTTTACATCTCTAAGGCTGCTGCTACTTTGGCAGTAGTCTCATGCTGGCCGACCTGTCCGTTTTTTTGTCTGGTGTATGCCCACCCACGAGTAATATATTTCTCGATGCATTTTACGAAGCACTCAGATTTAGCCCTATCAATAGTACGACATTCCCACTCACAAATTAATGAATCTAATTTTCCACCTTTAAATCCACAACAACAACAAGTTTGTGATGTTGGTTCCCAACAGCTAATTACTCTTAGAGCCCCACCGTATTTTCCTGCAAATCCATTCTAAAAATGTCCGGAATTTTCTGGTGCCGTGTTTGAGAAATACCTCTCGATAATTTCTGATTCTTAACCATTCCAGAAACTTGTCTAACCTCTAAAACAATTGTTTGGTTTTCACAGACATTTCAGTAGATAATTTGTTTATAAAATCTCTGCTTATATCTTTCAGTTTGCTATAAAATTTAGCTATTTCCATAGCTTTTTTATATGCTTTAGAACCCTTAGTTTTTTGAGATAATAACTTATGGTCGTTTTAATTAAGATTGAAACAAAAATTGAGTATAATAAAATTAAGTCAACCAGAAACTGTTTTGAACTATCCCTTACAGTTTAGACTTAAGACAAGAAGTATAGTTATTTCAAATAAGAATGGAACATTTTGTTTCTACTGAAACTTATTTATAGCGAGAAAAGTGTCTCAATTTAAATTAAAATGACTATAATAAATTTTGTAGAAAATGGCGGTAAGATTACCAAAGCAGCTGATACATTTGGGAGAGGAAGAGCTTCGATATATAGATAGTTATCTCACCCAAAATTGTCAGCAACTAAGGTAAAAAGTTGTCAAAGAAAATTAGATTGGAAAGAATTAGAAAGAGATGTAAAACAACATCCAAAGTCGATCATTGTCAGACAGATCTAAAAAATTTAGAGTGCATCAACCAGCTATATTTTATGCTTTAAAAAGAATGAATTTTTCTTGAAAAAAGAAACAACTTCGTTATAGAGAAAGAAATAGAGAATAAAGGATAAAATATTATCAGCTTTCCCTCGAAATTTTATCAAAAAAATTGGAAGTAAAAGCCTTGTATTTACAGATGAATCAGGATTTGAAGATAATCAATACTGTATTTATGCCTGGTCAACGAAAGGGAAAAAAGTTTATGGTGAGCAAGAGGGAAAACGAGGTAAAAGAGAAAATTTAGTAGCCGGGAGAAGGAAAAAAATTTAATAGCACCAATTATATTTAAAGTCATCCTAAATGCCGTGGGATTTGAACAATGGTATGATCAACATTTATTACCATCATTAAAAACTCCCAGTGTACTACTGCATGGATAATTCACCAATTCTAACGAAAAAAACGTTATTAGAGAATTAGTATAAACAGGGGGTCACCAATTACTATTTTTGCCAAAATACTCTCCTGATTTAAATGACATAGAACATAATTTTAGTGCATTAAAAAGAGCTAGAATGTATTCACCTATCAATACATCTATTGATGAAATTATTCGTAATTATTGTGCCAAATAGTGTCTCATCCTTATTTAGAATAACTATACTTAGTTTTGGGTACTTTGAGCATTCGTTTCTTTAGTGGTTTTGGTGCATCAATTTTTTTTACCATGTAGGGACGTTGCATAAAAAAAATGCGTTTCATGTCGCATTCGGGTTACATCCCTACAGCCCGCTTTAGTTTTAATTCCTAAATCTATACCTACTGAATTATCAGTTTTAGGGAATACTTCGGGCTTTACTTCTACTGCAAAACTTAGGAAATATCCATTAGCTGAATCTTTGATTAGGTGTTACTAATGATAGAATTGGGAGTAGTTCCCTTGACCACAAAATTTTCAGCTTTCCTATTTCCTGTTTTAGCTCAGAAGGCCATTAGCTGACCAACTTTAAATCCACCCTTTGTAAATTTTTGGTTGGCAATGATATTCTCCTCTTAAATTTAGGAGGTCTTATAGCTTTAAATTTTTTGTCGCTTTGAGTTGACTTAAAGTTGAAATAATTAAATACACCGCAAAAACAGTTTTTTCTGCAAAAAGGTACCACATAAATAAGGCTCTTTTCAGAGGGTAAAAAAGTCGATTAGTCAGAAAGTAATTGCGATCGCGCAGCTTCTGGCCCTCATATCACAGTTATGGAAGATTCCGAAAGTTTGGCCATCACTTTGTGTAAGCTAAATCCTCTTTTTGCTGGGCCAAATTAACCCTCAATATGGTGACCATTACTTTCATCGCTCTTGAGCTTATTTTTTCTGTTCTTTATCAATATTTTTTTTTGCTCAACACACAGGAGAACCACTTATCCTAGTACCTCTTCCTTCACCCGATACCGCTATAAATAAATAAAACATTCAGTTTCCCTTGACAAGTAGAAAGTATCTGATTGCTGTTGGGGTCAATACAGGGGAAGGAGAATACTTCAGCTCGTCAAAAGTACTGTCAGCCGTTCTTAGGTAAGTGTAACGTCCCAAAGTATATTAAACGTATTTCTTAAATGCTAAAGTCACATTATGGCCTCCAAACCCAAATGAGTTAGATAAAGCTACTTCTACTATTTGAGAGCGATTTATTTTGGGTACATAATCTAGATCACATTCTGGATCGGGATTATCCAAATTAATAGTTGGTGGGATTTTGTCTTCGGCAAGGGCCATCACTGTAGCAATAGCTTCAATACCTCCGGACCCACCCAACAAATGGCCAGTCATTGACTTCGTTGAACTAATTGCCACCTGAGAAGCACTTTTTCCTAGGGCCTTTTTGATAGCTTTTGTTTCTGTTGGGTCGTTTGCTGGTGTACTGGTACCATGAGCATTTATATAACTAATTTGTGCAGGAGTTAAGCCACTGTCTTTCATTGCTAATTGAATAGCTCTAGTTGCCCCCTCTCCATCAGGTACTGGTGAAGTCATATGATAAGCATCACAGGTCATACCATACCCGACAATCTCTGCATATATTCTGGCTCCCCGGCTAAGAGCATGTTCTAATTCTTCTAAGATTAGAATACCTGCACCTTCACCCATGACAAAGCCATCACGCTCGCGGTCAAAAGGACGACTTGCATGAGCTGGGTCATCATTACGAATAGATAAAGCTTTAGCAGAAGCAAACCCTGCTAATCCTAGAGCGGTAACTGCTGATTCTGTCCCACCACAAATCATTGCTTGAGCATATCCTCTTTGGATTAAACGGAAAGCATCTCCTATAGCATTAGATCCAGAAGCACAAGCAGTCACAACAGAAGAATTTGGTCCTTTAGCTCCAGTATGAATTGCTGTTAGACCTGCGGCCATATTACCAATCATCATGGGAATCATAAAAGGACTACACTTAGAAGGGCCACGATTCAAATAAATCTCTTGCTGATCTTCCAAGACTTTTAGGCCACCTATCCCGGTTCCAATTATTACCCCTACCTGTTCTGCGTTTAGGTCGCTGATTTGAAATTTAGCATCAGCAACAGCTTGTTTGCTAGCTGCAATTGCAAATTGAGCAAAACGGTCTGTATGTCTGGCTTGTTTGCGATCCATATAGTCTTGAGGGTCAAATCCTTTTACCTCTCCAGCAATACGACATTTGTGTTTAGAAGCATCGAATCTGGTTATTAGTCCTATACCATTTTTCCCATTCAACAACCCATTCCAATAATCAGACAAGGTGTTGCCAATTGGTGTTAATGCGCCCATCCCTGTTACAACTGCCCGTTTAAATTCCTTATTTGTCATAATTTCTTGTTTTGAGAAATACCACACCCACAAAATAGAAACCTTAGACTGTGATATTTTTCTAAGGTCATACTTCAAGAAATATAGCCCTAGTTATCCCAACCTTAACCTTACTGATATATATCTCTCTGTGCTTCAAAAGTTGACAAATATCATCACCTCCAGACATAGAGGTATGAAACCTTCTACCGTCTTGTATCAGAAATTCTTTGACTTACCTAACTCCAACAAAGAGTTTTAAATATTCATGCCTTAACCCTTGAACTTCGGAATTTAAGCCTATACTGTATCTCATTGTTAATATCTTGTTAGAGAGATCTATAACTGCTGCTACTGAGTGGGTATGATTTTATAACATTAATCATAAATATAATAAGACCTACCCATCCAAAAAAGGAAACCAGATTTATTGACCTGATTATTCTTTTTCGCTCTTAGGAAATTTTGTAGATCAACCTGGTCTCTGCATAAGTCCTATCTAAAAAAATACCAAAATCTTGCCTTCCCCGTTATTTACTATATCCCCTAGAATCAATAGCCCGTTAAGCTAGGGCTATAACGGGATACTACTTTCCCACACCTTTATTGTTGGAAATAATTATACTGTGGCTGATACTTCATTTCCTTTATTTTCTTTTATATGATCCACAGCAGCTTGGACGTCCAGAATCTTTTCTGCTTCTTCGTCTGGAATTTCTATACCAAATTCTTCTTCAAATGCCATGACTAGTTCTACAGTATCTAAAGAATCAGCGCCTAGATCATCAACAAATTTAGACTCTTTCCCTACCTCATCTTCCTTGACTCCCAGTTGTTGAGCTGCAATCTTCTTGACTTTGCTAAGAATATCATCATCTTTTACAGCAGTATCTAAAGAATCAGCGCCTAGATCCTCAACAAAGTTAGAGTCTTCCTTTACCTCATTTTCCTTGACTTCCAGTTGTTGAACCGCAATATCCTTTTTGCTTAATATATCATCTGTGCTCATAAAATTTTCTCCTTACTTGAAATTATTTAAATGTTGCGTTTCCGATCTTATCTGAAACTAGGTTAAAGCTAACCATTAATTGTGGCAATCGAGTATCTTTGACATCGCTTCCGGCTTAAAGTCAAGGAGATTACTACCAATCCTTAACTCTTGGGTGGGTTAACGCTTTATGGGATACTGCTACTTGGCATTAGTCTTTCCTTTTTCTGTAGGTCTGTTTTTTTTGTTGTCAATGCTTTCGAGAGACTCAACAAATATCTGTTGCAGTACTTTGGTGTGTATCATTTTTGCTGCCATGGTTCAGAAATTTTAACTCTAGTCTCTCTACAAAAGAGAAGCTCTAAAACCCATTTTATCGGTTAATTTACTGAAGTTTTCACCTTATCACAAGCTTACTACTTTTGTCAAAGTATTTTCTTGTTTTTTTGACAATGATAAGCTTTCATTATAAATGAATACAAGACTAATATCATAATATCATAAACTATGTTTATAAAATAATTTTTCTATTCCTATATTAGTTAATGTAATGTCTGCTCAAATACTCAAATATGCTTACTTTCCTGGTTGTGTAGCTCAAGGTGCCTGCCGAGAGCTTTATCAGTCTACCCAAGCTCTTACCCAAGTTCTAGGAATAGAGCTAATGGAACTGAAAAAGGCTGCTTGTTGTGGGTCTGGTACTTTTAAAGAAGACTCTCAACTACTGGAGGATACTGTTAATGCCCGTAACATAGCTCTAGCAGAGGAACTAAATTTGCCGTTACTAACCCACTGTAGCACTTGTCAAGGGGTTATTGGCCATGTAGATGAGCGTCTTAAAGAATCTCAACAAACTGAGCCAGCTTACCTAAAACAAATCAATGGCCTCTTACAAAAACAAAGTTGTTCTCCTTATCAAGGCTCTACAGAGGTTAAACATTTACTTTGGGCGTTAGTGGCAGATTATGGTCTCGAAGAAATCCAAAATCGTGTCACCCGTAAGCTTTCTGGTCTCAAATGTGCCGCTTTTTATGGTTGCTATTTACTTAGAGGTCAAACTAATTTACCTTATGATGACCCCTATCAACCAGAATCTATGGAAAATGTGTTTCGGGCTATTGGGGCTACTCCAATTTATTATCGAGGTCGGACTCAATGTTGCGGTTGGCCTCTTTCTAGTTATGCCACTAATCAGGCTTTCCAGATGGCCGGGACTCATGTTCGTGAAGCTATTGACAAAGGTGCAGATTGTATGGTAACACCTTGTCCTTTATGTCACTTAAATTTAGATTCTCGTCAACCGGAGGTAGAGAAAGTGATTGGGCATAAGTTGGGTTTACCAGTATTACATTTACCCCAATTAATAGCTTTAGCTTTAGGCATTTCTCCAAAGAAATTGGGATTAGATCGTCATATAGTTTCAACTCGTCCAGTATTGGAAAAGTTGGGACTTTAAATAATTAACTAGTTACGATTAGCTCATTGAGATATTTTAAGTTTTTCAACAATCTTTATCAGTGATGAGAGGCAGTAGGGTAAACTAAATCGAAGTATTAACATCTAAAAATTTGCTGTTATATCTGTGTTTGAGTAGATACAGCAGAATATATTTGTTGGGAGAACTTATTTTATGTCTCATTCAGTAAAAATTTACGATACTTGCATTGGTTGTACTCAGTGCGTCCGTGCTTGTCCGTTGGACGTTCTAGAAATGGTACCTTGGGATGGTTGTAAAGCTGGCCAAATTGCTTCGTCCCCTCGTACTGAAGATTGTATTGGTTGTAAGCGTTGCGAGACTGCTTGCCCTACTGACTTTTTAAGTGTCCGGGTTTATTTGGGCGCTGAAACCACTCGCAGTATGGGTCTGGCTTACTAATACTAACTTCCTCCTATGGGTTTTTGGTTTGAGATTTAATACGGAGCTGAGAAAATGGCATCCCAAAAATTCAAAATCAAAAACTGAAATAGGGGGAAATTAATCTCCCTGTTTTTTTTACTTTCTATATAGGGCATTTAGTCTTTTTATTGGGTTCGTTGGAACTCTGGTCGTATCTGCCAGAAAAAAATGTATTTTTGGATAGATTAGTTAGGAGGCACAATTATAGTTATTTTAAATAAGAATGAAACGTTTTTTTTCTGAAATCGTTTCATAGCAAGAAACACTTGTCTCAGTTAAGAGTGTGAAACGACTATATTCTGAAAAATTAACTAACCACTGAAGCTAGAGGCTGGAAATACTGAATATATAGTCATTTCAAAAAGAGATGGAAAACTTTTTCTGCTGAAACTCAGTTATAAGAAGAAATACTTGTATCAATCTAAATTAAAACAACTATAATATTTTTTTCAGCTCCTTGAAGGCGGAGACTTAAGACCTTATTTTTTTGTCATTGAGGTCATTTATGAAAGTAGCGAAGAAACAATGGGAGCTAGAGGAAAGTTATTGGACTAGTGTTGATATTGGATTAAACAATTTAGCTACATTAAGTTTATGATTAAGCGGGAAGAAAATTACTCTTGATAAATGGCAGACTGTTAAAGTCTATGGAGCAATACTATATTGACATCTTCCCCGACTGTTAGGCACTGGGTTTTTTACCGAGCCGTAGCCCTTCGGCGGGTTGACATCTCACAGGCTGCTGTTACTTTTGCAGTAGTTTTATGTTGGCTGACTCGTCCGTTTTTTTGTCTCGGTATGCTTAAGCGCGACTAATATATTTCTTGCTGCATTTTCGTATCCATCATATTTAGCCCTACAATGTAGGATATTCCAACTCACAAATTGAGCAATCTAATTTTCCACCTTTAAATCCACAACAATAGCAGGTTTTGGATATGGGTTCCCAACGGCTAATTACTCTTAGAGCACCACTGTATTTTTCTGCTAATCTGTTCTAAAAATCTCTCCTTGTATCTTTCAGTTTGCCATGAAATTTAGCTATTTTCAGTCTAGCTTTTTCATATCCTCTAGAACCCTTAATTTTTTTTAGATGATGACTTACTTAGTTTTGGGTACTTCGAGCATTCGTTTCTTTAGTAGTTTTGGTACATCAATTTTTTGACCATGTAAGGATGTTGTATAAAAAAGAATGGGTTTCATGTCCCGCAGCAAAACCTCCCTACAGCTCGCTTTAGTTTTAATTCCTAAATCTATACCTACTAAATTATTAGTTTTAGGCAATAATTCTGGCAAAACTTCTACTACAAAACTTAGGAAATATCCATTAGCTAAATCTTTGATTACTGTTACTATAGTTCTTTTAAATAAGGATGAGAATTTTTTCGCCTGAAATACTTTCATAGCAAGAAACATTTGTCTCAATTAAGAGTGTGAAACGACTATAATGATGGAATGGGGGGTGGTTCCCTTGACCCCACAATTTTCAGCTTTCCTATTTTAGCTCAGAGGCCCATTAGCTGACCAACTTTAAATCCACCCTTTGCATAGCCATGAGTGTTCACATATTTACGTATTACTATTGTCTTCAAATGTAGGACAAATTTTTGCTGCTATTACCAATACCTTTACATATATTACATTAGTAGTAATTTGTATTATGTAAATATACCAGCATACGTTGCTATAAATCTAGCTGTTGGTAATGACATTCTCTTCTTAAATTTAGGAGGTCTTATAGGTTTACTTTTTCTGTTGCTTTGAATTGAAAAGTTTTGATAAGCCTGGTTTAAATTATTTAAAGATTACCGTAGGGGCAAGCTCAGAAACAACTGAAAGCCAAACTCTTTCTAAGGTCTTTTTAGCAAGAGTAATAAACTGTTTTTATAGTTCAGAATTAGTCGGTTTTTTTATTTCAAGGTTTGTACTTTTCCACCAGAGCAAGCTAGACTATCATTCCAGACAACACGGACACAAACTTCTGAGCATTTGCTAATCAGTGTTTTTGTCCCAATGTTTGGATATATACGGTACTTAAATCTGGCTTTCATAGAATGACTTCTAAACTAAAAAGCATGATCACATAACCTGTGGACAAAAATAAACTAAAAAGTCGCCCGCTTATGGCCGAGGCTTTAAACCCAATTTTTCGGTAAAGTTAACAATTCCTAACAATCTCAACTTCGGGAAAATCAATCAGGCCTCAGACTGAAAAAGTTTTGGTCATGATGTCATAAACATTTAACTTCTCCTGTGGAATGAGTAATTTCGAGGAAGTAAGTTGTATCTTAAATAGTCATTTTAAATTTAATAGGAGTCAAAAATTAAATGTGTGGAATTGTTGGTTATATTGGTACACAGTTAGCTACAGAAATTTTACTGTCAGGATTAGAAAAACTAGAATATCGGGGTTATGATTCCGCTGGTGTGGCCACTGTTTGTGATGATCAAATTCAATCTGTTCGTGCTAAGGGTAAACTGTACAACCTACGGGAAAAATTGGTAGGAGTAGAAATGTCAGCTAATATTGGCATTGGTCATACTCGTTGGGCAACTCATGGTAAACCAGAAGAGTATAACGCTCATCCCCATAGGGATGATACAGAGCGAGTAGCAGTAGTGCAAAATGGAATTGTAGAAAATTATAGGGAGTTACGTAAAGAATTGGAAGCTCAGGGGCATAAGTTTGTCTCTGATACTGATACGGAAGTTATTCCTCATTTAATTGCAGAATTTTTATCCAAAGGAGAAACTGGGAGAAGAGAAAATTTTTTACAGGCAGTGCGTCAGACTGTAAATAAGTTGGATGGAGCTTTTGCGATCGCTGTTATTTGTGCAGACTATCCGAATGAAATTATTGTTGCCAGACAACAGGCACCTATATCTATTGGTTTAGGTCAAGGGGAATTTTTCTGTGCTTCTGATACTCCTGCTCTTATTTCTCATACTCAAGTTGTTGTCAGTTTGGAAAATGGGGAAATGGCACGTTTAACTCCTCTAGGAGTGGAGGTTTATAATTTTGAGGGCGATCGCGTTAATAAACTTCCTCGTATTCTTAACTGGAGTCCGACTTTAGTTGAGAAAAACATTTTTAAACATTTTATGCTCAAAGAAATACATGAGCAACCAAATGTTATTAGGAGTTGTTTAGACGCTTATATTAATAGTGATTGGGATGTTCAAAATATTCAGATTTCTCCTACTAACTTAGAGTTGTCACCATCCCTATATAAAAATTTAGAAAAGGTGGAAATTTTTGCCTGTGGTACGAGTTGGAATGCTAGTTTAATTGGCAAGCATTTATTAGAACAATTAGCAGGAATTTCGACTACGGTAAGTTATGCTTCTGAAGCTCGTTATGCTCCTTGTCCTCTCAGAGAAAATACTTTGATAATTGGTGTTACTCAATCTGGAGAAACGGCTGATACTTTAGCTGCTTTGGGAATGGAACAACAGCGTCGTTTAGATAAAGCTGTCAATTTTACATCAAGGTTTTTAGGAATTACTAATAGAGTAGAAAGTTCTATTACTAATTTAGTTGATGAAGTTATTGATATTCGAGCAGGTATTGAAATTGGAGTTGCTGCAACTAAAACATTTATAGCACAGGTGATGGTGTTTTATTTTTTAGCTATAGATTTGGCGTGGCAACGACAGTATTTGTCTGGGGAAAGAATTAGAGAAATTATTGATGGTTTACAAAAAATTCCGGTACAGATGGAGGAGATGTTAGAAGTTCAAGATGGTCAAATAGAAGATTTTGCTCATCAGTTTAATGATACTCAGGATTTTATTTTTATAGGCAGAGGAATTAATTATCCAATTGCTTTGGAAGGTGCTTTGAAATTGAAGGAAATTAGTTATATTCATGCGGAGGGATATCCAGCAGGTGAGATGAAACATGGTCCGATCGCTTTGTTGGATGATAAGGTACCTGTGGTGGCGATCGCTATGCCTGGTTTGGTTTATGAGAAGGTGCTTTCTAATGCTCAGGAGGCTAAGGCCAGAAATGCACAGTTAATTGGGGTGACTCCTGAAAGTACTGAGGCGGATGTGTTTGATAATGTGTTGGCTGTGCCAGCGGTGGATGAGTTATTGTCGCCGATGTTGACTGTTATTCCTTTGCAGCTGTTAGCTTATCATATTGCTGCTCATCGTGGTTTGGATGTGGATCAGCCACGGAATTTGGCCAAGTCGGTGACTGTGGAGTAGTTGGTTTCATTGACGTCCTCCCCGGTTGTTAGGGGCGGGGAAACAACTAGGAGTTGAGGTTTCATTGACTGCTGCTCCTACCCCTCTTGGGGGTGGGTTACCCTTGCTTCCTCCTCCGCTTAATGTCTCCTTTTGCTAAAGGAGGAAATAATATTATGTTCGGTTGAATAGTTATAATTAAAGTTCGTAGTTTGGCTTGAGCCCTAAGTGCAGATCAAAGCGAGAGTACTCAACTATCATAATGTTTATGGAGCAAGGATTACATAGGTTATACTGCCTCCTAGATTTCGACCTTTCAAGTAGGCTACTTATTTCTCTGTAGGGAACCAGGATAGTCAAACTGGGGCTGAGGACAAAAATCCACCATGGGATCACTTTTTAGATACTAGAATTTAGGAATGCATAAGCTGACCGATATAAGGCTTTCAATACTTATGGGTTAAGTATAGTTGTGCAGTAAGGGATCAAGCCTAACTACAAACCATATTTTTTTATTACTAATTATCCGGACATGATATAAAATGAATAGAGATTTTTTTATATAGTTGTTTTAATTTAGGTTGATACAAATATTTTTTGCTATAACTAAATTTCAGCATAAAAACTGTTTCATTATTATTTAAAATAGCTATAATTCAGAACTCAGAACTCAGAACTCAGAATGAATTGCTTTTATAACCCACATTCCGCACTTTTTAACATTAAATTGATAAGTTTTATTTATCTATCGCCCCAAATGCCACCCCTGAAAACCTTATTGCTATAAACCTCAATTTTCACCATTATAAAGAATCGTAAATAGTTTTCTCATAAAAAATTAGTTATTGATATTGAGTTCTAGAACGAATATTCTTTGTATAAGTCTCTTTAAAAATATAAATACACATAAATACACATAAAGATATATGAAGATATATGAAGATATGCGGAATGTCGGGTACAAAAGAAGATAGTGGTTAAACTTAATTAGAGCTCGTATAAAATTAGTTGAAGTTAGTCTTAAAGTTAACTTTAAAAGAAACCATAAGGGTACTAGGTTTATCACTTTAGCAAAGTCAAGCAAGGTAGAGTTGTTGATTACAGGAGATAAAAAATTGAGTGAAATGATAGAATTAGAAAAAACAGAATTAGAAAAAACAGTTATTCTTTATCAAGAATTATTAGAAAAATTAATAGCCTCTCATAATTCCCTATCAAAGCAGGAAGTGTTGGAAATTTTATTGACTAGAGATGCTATTAATAATGCCTTATCTGATAGAGTTAAACCTTCGGCTTTGGTCATGTTGGAGATTGAAAGATTAGACTCGCAACTAAAAGAGAATGGGGATAAACTGATTCAATCTGTTAATTTAGCTGAATATCGAAATAATTTCCCTAATTTACCTGATACTTGGTGGTGGTATTTGGATATTTATATTGAGGAAAAAGTAATAGAAACTCACCCTTGGAATCGTTTTGATGGGTTGATTAAAGTAATAAGAACTATGGTTTGGGCTGGAAATTTGGCTCTTTTAGGAAACTTGGCTAGTTTTTTTCTGAATAGTGCTTCGGGGTTAGCGGGTTCAGTAACTATTGCTATTCCTGGTATTTTATCATTACTGCAAGCTGAAAGTGAGTTAACAGAAAAGGGAAAACAAGGGTTCGATAAAATTTTAAAAGTAGTCAAAATTCCTCAATATTTTCACGAGGAGGCAAAGCTTTGTTCGAGTTTATTAATGACAGGATTACTATTAGGTATTTATTGGAATCTGCCATCTATCTCTAATTACTATAAACTGGAAGGTAAACGATTACAAGAACAGCAGAAACTAGCTCTAGCAGAAGCACAATATAAACAAGCAATTAATTTAGATTCTAACAACTTAGACGCTTATTATAAATTAGCAACTCTCTATGAAGAATTACAAGATTTTGAGAGTGCTAAAAAACAATACACAGTTGCAATTACAGGTGGGTTTCTGGATGCCTATAATAATCTTGCTTATTGGTATATTCGGGAAAATAAGAATGAGGAAGCGATAGAATTGCTCAGACAAGGTTTGCAGCTCATAGAAGAAAAAGAACGTGATTTTGAACGGTTAACTAATGAGGAAAAGTTTAATTTCCAGAGCCAAAAATATAATGTATATAAAAATTTGGGATGGGCCAGATTTCAGCAAGAGCGATATGATGATGCTATACCCTATCTTTTTCCGGCAATGGCCATTGCTAAAAATACCAAATATCAGCAATATATCCGGAGTCCAGGGGCAGCTTTCTGTATATATAGTCAAATATTGTCATGGACAGATGGGAGATCCTCTGAGGCTAGAGAAAATTGGCAACAATGTATTGAATTAATTGAATCTCGTTTAGCTCTAGGCAGGACTATTAATTCTGAAGAAGATGAATGGTTATATAAAGCTCAAGAAAAATTAAAAAGCAACCAGGATACTGGCCAGGAGTAATTAATTATTAGCATATTATGCTACAATACATCAAACTAGGAGAGATTGCAAACTCTCTATTGAATTGGAAAGGGATAATAGGTAATGATAAACTCTCTATTAAATTGGAAAAGGACAATCCAGGTTTCATGGACTTTCATGCTGTTGGGGTGGGCCACACCGGTATTAGGTGGTTCCGCTCATATCTTAATTGATGTTCAGAATAATGCTCTAGTAAAAAAGGCACAATGGCAAGACTTTCATAGAGCTGAGTCTGGTATTACTCTCAGTGGTGAAGACAAAATTAAACTAACAAGTAATGCTTCGGTAACAGTCTATTGTGGCGATCGCAATAAATGGACAGTGAACAAACCAGGAACATATACTGTTTCGCAGGGATGTCCTCAAGGAGAAAAGATTGTCTCACTATCCCAGGACTTTAACAATATGACAACCCGTAATACCGTCATAAAAGAAAAAGAGCTAAAAAAACTGCCTTATTTGATTAGCCCCCGAAATACTTACATTTTCAATGATTCATTAACCATCCGTTGGAATGAAGTTTCTGGGGCTACTAACTATAAAGTCAAGGTAGAAGACTGGGAAAGAGAAACCAAGGATAACCAAATTATTTATGATGGGGAATTGGAATCTGGTGAATATTATCGTATGACTGTAGTGGCGGATAACGGGGCTGCCTCGAAAGATGAAGATTACACCAGGAGAATTTGGTTTATAGTATTAGAGGATGAAGAAGCGAAGACTTTACGAGAGCAGGTAGAGGCTATCGAGCAGGATGAATTAAATCAAGATCAAAAGGGATTAATTTTAGCCCATTTCTACATTAAGAATCAATTATATTTTGAGGCTATTCAGGTATTGGAAGAGTTAGTCAAATCTGGAAGTCAGGCATTATCAGTCCATAAGTTGTTGGGGGATATTTACCAACAGGTAGGGTTGAATTTGATGGCAAAGGAAATTTATCAGCAAGGGTTAGGCCTGACTGTGGAGGAGAATAATAGTGAAGTTAAGGGTACGATGGAATGGAGCTTAGGGGCTATAGAATATTTTTTAGGTAATAAGGATAAGGCAGTAAAGTACTTGCGGAAAGCAAAGGCGAGTTATTTGGTATTAGGTGAGTACAGACGGGTAAAACAGTTGGCCGAATGGATAAATAAAGTTTCAGGAGATTAATCTTGACATGATATCGACGCTGCTCTAGGAGGAATTTCTAGATTCTCTAGCACAAATTTTGAGTTAGTACAATTCATTCTACCTATGTAAACCTAACTTTGAAATGACTTTAATTATTAAGCTTCCTATAAACTAGAAACTCTCGCATATGGTTTAGTAGCAGAGGTGAGTAGTAGTAATACTACCTCATAAAACTGATATAAAAAGTCATATAAGGTGATACTTTACTGCTTACTTCCTGCTTCCAGTGAGACCGTCGGCTGTTACTCATCCCCAAGTATCCACGGGTCTTGCCCGACTGCATTTTTTAAATTAATACTTGTATCCGACATTCCGCATATTTTCATATATCTTTATTTATGTTTATATTTTCCAAGAGACTTATACGAAAAATCTTCATTATAGAAATCAATATCAATAAAGCTTATTAATAACTAATTTTTCATAAAAAAATTAGTTATAATCCCTCATAAAAGTTAAGACGAATACTCATAGATCAATAGGGTTTCAGGAATAGCATTCGGGGCGATAGATTAATAAAACTTATCAATTTAATATTAGGAAGTGAGGAATTTGGGTTGTATTTAAGTCGCGAGTTATAGATATGCCACACTCAGGACAATCATAAGTTCCAAGGTGACTGGGAAGATCTTTAACATGACCACAGCTACTGCAAGTCTTTGATGAGGGGAAAAATCTGTCTACTACTACTAAATCCGCTTAGGGATGTATTGCACTCTCAAGTACGTCAACAGGTAAAAAAAAGCCCTTTGGGACAACTTTAATAATCATTGATTTACAAGCAGTCAAAAATACTTGTAATGCTGGTGTCAAGTCCAAGGGATTCTATTTCTACAAAGCTACTAATGGAATTAAGAGACATTTAGCAGTAGATAGTGTAGACTTTCCTTTTTTTGCTCCGTAGCACGTGCATCATTAATTTCTGATGATGACGGATTAATTGAAATGTTGTTGGATAATATCGACTACTTTAAGTCTAAACCTGTAAACATTTATAAAATCGCTATTTTACTTGATCATGGATACCACCCAGAAAAAATCACATAGGAGTTAAAGAAAATTTATCCAGCAATTATGACCAAGATTAGGTTTCAGCTTTCCCCCAAACCATCAAAAGTGGAGAAAGAAAAACAAGGAAAAAGGGGATTTGTTCCATTTCTTGCCAGATGTGTCTTAGAAAGAAGTAACTCCTGGATAGAAAGGTGTAAAAGCTTGACTAGAAAAGATTGATGCGAAGTCACTGAAAATGCCACTGCTAAGATTAATCTTTGTTTTATTCGACTAATGCTCAAGAGATTCGCGTTAGCGGAAGATGGTGAAGGTAGCTATATCGCCTAACTTTTTAGAGATACCTGCAGCAGTTCTATAGTTATAGTCGTTTAACTTGAGATTGAGACAAGCCTTTTTTCCTATGAAGGGATTTTAGGGAAAAAATTGTTTAATTCTTAAATTAAATGACTATAAATAAGTTTCATTTTAAAAGAATATTTTAATTCTGAAGTCAGATCCATCCGATAATAATTCGTGGTTGTTCTTGATAAATACCTTTCCCTATTTTTACAGCAAATCTTTTTACAACAGTTTTCATTTTAGTAGACCACAGTAAGAAAATTCCATGGAACCTCCTTACAAGGTTTTGGTTGTGACGATATGGTTTATCAATCCGACAAGCACTGTAATTCTCCAATTTTTTTATATTTCTCTATGTTGTCAGTACCATCCACTAAAGGATTTGCTGCATCCTTATTTTCAAAAACAGCATCTTTAGCATTTCCCAATAAATAGTAAACTTGATTAGGAAATGATTTTAACTTTAAATCAGGCGTTATGACAAGATAATTTTGATATAATACCTGATTTTACCCGAGATGATTGCCGAGCCAAAAAATTGACAAGTAGCGCTTGAAAATGATGTCAGTCGGTATTACAGATGGTAAAAATATTGGACTAATTATCAACCTGTTTCACCGAATCAATTTCTCACATCTGCTGATGATCTAATTTTTTTCAATTCTTTTCTTGCTTATATCTTAAACTATTTAGTCTACAATCCAGTAATAATTAACAATTAGTTCTCCTCAAAAAGAAGAGGATTAGCTTAAAAAAAATCTTTTTGTACTGATAATTCAGATAGAACAAGCTCTTATCTGATAACTTTATTTCTATTAAAAAATAAGTATTAAAGATAACAATATTATACAAATAATTTGATAAGTCGAGTGAACAAATTATCATGTAGGTTATATAAAAATGTTAAATAGGTTGCCATAAATTAACTAATTGCTAAAATAAAGTTAAACGGTCTATAGATTATGACCATATAGAATTGCACATAATGTCTATATTTCCATGGGAGTTATCAATTAACTATTATTTTATTACTAAAGTAAGCCTACCAAAAAAGCTTTTTTCTGCCGTAGCCATCCCTATTTTATAGTAACTTACTCTGCTTTACAAATATGAAAACCACTATAAATCATGAGATAAATCTAATACTACTACTATGATTTGTAGTGTTTGATAAAATTTAATAATTACTAATAAGATAATAAAAAAGAAGTATAAACATTATCAGTGCGCATATAAAAATGATAAATATACAAAAAAAACGTCAATCTTGGCAAAAAAACATTTACTATATTTTTGAATATTCCAACCCACAAAACTTTTTAAGCTTACTAGATGATTTGGTAATTACTATTTTAACAAGCATTAGTGTAATTGCATTTATTTTAGAAACATCTCCTACATTTTACGAGCATTATCATGAACAGTTAAAATTAGTCGAAATACTTGTAACTGTTTTTTTTACTTTAGAATATTTGATCAGAATCTGGATATGTACGGTTAATCCTAAATATTATCATCCAATTTATGGTAGATTAAGATATATGATTACACCCTTGTCACTGATAGATCTTATAGCTATTTTGCCCTTTTATCTACAATTATTATTTCCTGGTTTAAAATTTATAAAATTTATTCTTTTACTGCGTTTATTTCGCCTATTTAAAATAAGCAGATATTCGGAATCACTGCGAACAATTTTTAAAGTTATAGCTGCAAAAAAAGAAGAACTAATAGCTACATTACTAATAGTAATTTTAGTCTTGGTTTTTGTCTCAAGTCTCATGTTTTTAGTAGAACATGAAACACAGGAAGACAAATTTAAAAGTATTTTACATACTATGTGGTGGGGAGTAGTAACTTTAACAACTGTGGGTTATGGAGATGTTTATCCTATGACTCCTTTAGGCAAAGTATTGAGTGCTACTGTAGCTTTTTTAGGCATTGGAATTTTTGCTCTACCAGCAGGTATAATTGCATCTGGCTTTGCTGAAGAAGTTCAAAAAAGACGGGTAAAAAAAATAGTTCATCCAGTAGGAAAAGATATTAAGATAACTTCAGAAACTACAGTTGCACCACACCCAGATTTTAGACATCATAATCATACAAAACAAGAACAAAAAAAGGCGATCGCTCACTATATTGATGAGTCGTCAGAGATTATGAAACTTTGCATAGAAACAGCTAAGAATAAGTACGGAAATTATTTTCAAAATGAGGAAATCATCAAAGATTTTGCCATAATTCTTTATCATGAAACAAGCCGGAAATTTCACCGTTAATTGTTATAACCCTACGAGCAACTCAAAAATAAACTTCCCCTTTAGATAAAATCCGGTTAAATACTTATTATATATTTGGCAGATGAGGAGAAGAGGAGGTGGGGAGATTGAATATTGAAATTATTCTAGAATTATGAATACATACCATATATACCAATCCCAGGTAGGTTGTGACAATTCAAAAACTAGACATCAACTCCGAAACTCTTGCCTATTCCCCATTGCCCATTGCCCCTAAACCCCATCCCAAAAAGCGGTAAGATTTTGGGCACAAATGATTTAGGATTACCATACAACCAAAATTCATTGTTCTAGGCAAAAGACCTAGTGGGACTTACACAACTTAACTGGTCAAATTAGCCTATAATGCTTGGTCTACAATAATTTTACGTTGAAGCGATCGCTCTTCTATGAAAGAAACGACCCCTACTGCAATGCCCCCTTGC
>JAKQYE010000060.1 GCA_023356605.1 Trichodesmium sp. MAG_R02
TCAGTTTGCCTGCGTAAGTCCTGATTTCAGTTAGATGTTCTGATTCAGTTATGTGAGTTAACTCAAGGTCAAAACCTCCACTTTTAAGGCAACCAAACTCAGCAATTCCTAACATGAGAATATGGCAGAGAAACTTTTCCTGAATCATTTAATGGAAACAACTCTCTAGGAAGTGATTCACCATCAGGGAACCCTGCATCTTCCTCAGAAAAATTATTTTCTAGCTCATTCAAAAAAAGATTATCTTCTACAATGACTCCATCAGGAATATATGGTTTCCCTTGAGAGACATGATTTTGATGACCTACAGTTTTGAACTCACTACTAATATTATTGAGTAATCTTGTACCAGCGTGGGATTTATTTGCTTCAGCAAGGAGGATAGTACCATCAACTGTATTATTTTCGACGTAAGCTGATGCCTGAGAATATCCAGATTTTGATGATGGAGTTGGGTCTTCCAGGAAACCGCCGTCAGATGAAATAATATGATTATTTCGGGTTAAGTCAACAGCATTATCAATATTAGACCAGCGAGCTTCGATCATCATTTCGCTATCAATAAATAGTTGATTTTGACCAACTCCTAAATCCTTAATCTGGTTTTCGTCTAATTTAATTTTATAGATGTTAAACTCAACAAATCCATTTCCGGTTACCCTTT
Organism: Trichodesmium sp. MAG_R02; assembly: GCA_023356605.1. Lineage (GTDB taxonomy): Bacteria > Cyanobacteriota > Cyanobacteriia > Cyanobacteriales > Microcoleaceae > Trichodesmium. The sequence continues at coordinate 665 of JAKQYE010000060.1, forward strand.
ATAGTATCTGTTGGTCTTCAAAACCGTGCATGAGACTTTCACCTCACACGGCTCCTCTATTAAACGTCCCAAGTCATGGGTACATCCTTAAAATTCCACCTAGAACTTGATGAGTCTTGATGGTTAACTGCTTTAAAATCATTAGCAGTTTTAACGTCATGACGATTTTCGGTGTAACAACTATTTGTTATTGTAGGTGTTCTTACCGCCTTTGGACCAAGGATTGATGTGGCCGACTTCAATTTATACCCTTGGTCTCAAGTGTAATCCACAAGTTGCACATTTATTTTTATGCTGCTTTAACAGCGTTGTAACTTCCTTCCTTATGCCTGGATATTTACCAATTCTGCTGCTCCAATAAGTCTAGTCACTGTCATAGGGTGATTTATTACTTTTTACTTTAATGTGTCTTATAATAGATACATCTGAGTGTTGGTTTAGTATATATTTGTCACTATTGAGAATCCCGTTTTTGGCTTCTCTTGTGTGGAAATACCTTCTTTTCATCCAAGTGGCTGACTTTTTTGGATGCCTTCTACTTGACTATCAACTTTTTCTAGCAGTGCATCATGATTAATTTGGTCAAAACATTTTGATATATCTGCACATAACACATATTTCTGTTTTTGTTTGATGCTAAAGTAGACTGCTTTAATGGCATCATGTGTTGACCGACCAGCCTAAAATCATAGCTATTAGGTTCAAAATGTGCTTCCCATTCTGGTTCCATACCTGACTTCACCAAGGCTTGCAATGTACGGTCGTACATAGTGGAGATTCCTTGCGATCGCTTCTTATCTCTACCCAGTTTTGGTATCCAGACTCCATGGGCTGACTTATTTTGACGTAACGTGATCAGAGTAGATTCACCAGGTTAAGTCGTTGCTTTGAGGTAGATTCTTAATCTCATCTACTCCAGCAGTCTTTTTCCCCGGGTCTACCTATGTCACAAGCCTAACCGCTAGGCACCTAGTATTATAACTTTTGGTTAGAAGTTTTTGGTATTTATGCATCTTGCGGATTTCGCCACGGCTGGATGCTCTGTAAATTAACTTTTGCAACTTAAATACATTCTTCTCAACCGATTTCCAATCAATATCTCGACCCTTAAGATGAGGATTAATACTAACTTGGGACGGTATATAGTCTGTATTCCATGCCACACTCAAAAAGGTCTTTGGATTACTTAGCTTTCTTTTTAGTGTTTTAACCTTATTCATTGCTAATGATTACTTTACATTACGTCTAGTAGTGGGTACGTCTGCATTGAAAGCTTCTTACCCAATCCTACACTCCCTAAGACCTGCAACCTTCGTGCAGATTGACCTTGAATGGCTTCCTAAGTTTAGACCTTTATTCTTAGGTGTCTTAGAGAGGTTTCCTCGTTCCCTTAAGATAATTATCAAAAATACACTATATATAGCAGCACTGCGTAAGTCCTGAGTACTTTAAGATTTTTTACACTGAAAATAGCTTCAAAGCCAGTGTTATAGTTATTTCAAATAAGAATGGGGCATTTTTTGCCTGAAATACTTTCATAGCAATAAACACTTGTCTCAATTCTCCCAACGAAACGACTATACATAGTCTTATGGTGGTTAGTAATAATTACAGGACTTACGCAGTACCGCTATATATGGTGCAAAAATTATCATTTTCAAGATATTGCCACTATACATAGTGCCGTTGCGTAAGTCCTAAATTAGTTATTTCATATTTGAGGCTACCAGGGAAAATAGGTTAATCCTTGAACAATTTTTTATTACTCCAGAATTTTAACCCCGTGATAGACTAGCAGATATTTTAATTTATCTAAGTTTTTTGGTGAATAGTTGGCGATCGCGAAGCATAAATGTTCAGCCTATTATAGCTTTAGTGAATAACTGGATAGACAAAACAGCTCAACACCAAAGCAATACTAACTTGACAGCATCATGTCATCCTAGTTTGTCTCACACCAGCAACATCCGTTAACTTTGATTGATATCAAATTTTCCCGCTAAATCTGTTAAAACACGACTGAGCAGCTCTATATTGACTTGAGGTTGAATCACAAAGTATATTTCTCAGAGCAAATGCATCTTGTCAATGCACCTGGCTTAATTCTTAATAAATCATGATTTTGTGTAAGTCCTGATTGTTTTTAAGACACTGAATATATTCGCCATTCAAGTTGCTAAAATTAAAGGATGTAAGTTTGTAGATACGGAGTCCTTGCTCCTGACTATCTCTAAATTCCACTACACAGTTAACTTAACAATTAACTATTTCAACGTAGCTGATAGAACACAAATAACTTTATGCTCATCACCCCTATATTGTCGTCGTACAATTTCAATTTTATACCTGTACTTTTTATTAGTTACTGTGTCATCAAATATTAAATATACAGCTATATCCAGAGTAATTTCTTCTTGTTCATATGCCAAGCAAGCATTTCGCCATAATTGTGATTTTAAAGACTTTATCCTCAAATAAGGGTTTATTGTATCATGGCTAATATTTTCGTTCTGGATTTGCTAAGGAGCATTATTGTATAATTTATATGAGATTTGAGTAAGTACTCACGAGTTACAACATAATTAAAATCTGCATTTTTACCAACAATACGATGATATCATTATTTTCCAACTATTGAAGATTTTCATCAAATTAATTTAACAATTTGTAATGGACTTTTAGATATTTTATTGTTATTAGATAATATATCTTCAAAGTAATATGCAGAAAAAGTTTTCCAATATAATTTGAAATGACTATAAATATCTAGGAGAAACCGGGTTTTTGAGTTTGCCTGGGTAAGTCCTGTCTATAATAAGGACTTATACTTGGACTTACTCATATCTACTCTTAGTGTAGGTTTGTTGTAGCACGTACTATTATTTTTACCCTATTTACTCTCTTTGTGCAACAAGGCCACTCATCTGCATTAACCTCAGCGGGGAGGAGATAATTTGATACTCAGTATTTTCTTTATAAGTTTGAGTTGATTCTACAAGAGTCTACACTTTTAGGTGTGTGATACTACCACTACAATTTTTGCTGTAAATATTTGCACCAATTAAAAGCTAAATCAATATCTGTGAAGGGAATTTGGATATTTTTAGAATCATAAAAAATAAACTCCAAAACTACTTTACCCTGGCTAGGTAGATTTTCTGGATCTACTAGCTTATTATCAACTAATAATCGTAGCGATCGCACATCCGATAAAGAAAAGGTCTCCAAATTAATAGGTTTCTTCCGTGCAGGTTTTCCCCAAGTTATACTTTCACAATTCTGTCCCAATACGGCATAAATATCATATTTAGCTTTCTCAAAAGATTCTGCCCAAGCACGGTAAGCTTCCAACTTTTGATACTCATTCCAACCTGCCCAACTGAGCCAAATAAACACACCCAATAAGGGCAACCACAATAAACCCCTTTCCATTTTAGTTCTCAGATTTTCTACTTATAATAGCAACTGAATAGCGGAGTAACCAATAACTCAAAGTAAAACGGAAAATTCCATTTCAAGCATTATTTTTACACAAAAAAGACGCATTACAATATTATCTAGTGAAATAAGAACTCTAATCTTGATTACCTTCTTTCCGGATATTTTAGGCCATTTATCAGATATTCTGACAATAATTCATGTTTAATAAGTATTAGAGATGGTTAGTATTAATATATAGCACTTCATTTATGGCCTATCTTGGCCATTTTTTCTTGTTTCCTAGCTGAGTGGCCAACGTGTCCCACTTCTATACCTTAGTGATATGTTACCTACTGGATTTTCGGAGACTGATTCTGATGAAGTAAGTCTTGTTGAAATGACTATAAATCTTGCTTTAAATCTTGCTTTCATAGAATGACTTTTGAACTAAAAAGCAAGAAGGACATAACCTGTAGAAAAAAATCAACTAAAAAGTCACTCGCTCATGGGCGAGACTTTAAACCCAATTTTTCGGTAAATAAGATTTCGCAATGTATAGTTAATTTGGTCCAGCTACTTACCACGAAAGGCAAATACCGGGAGATTACCCCTAAAAATTTCATCCGGGGAATTAGCCAACGTCACTTTTTGATCCAAGACACCAAACAATAAGCTATCATCGTAGTAAAAAAATCCTCAGTATAGTAGTAGATCTCTCAAGCAATGAAAAAATTTCTGTTTGTCTGCTTATTCTTAATTGGACTTGGTTGGGCCTTATCTAACTTCTCTGGTTTGGCCAATAAAGGAGTCTATAAGTCAATTGTTTTAGACTTCCGTGAAGATATCGGAATTACTAAAATTTTTGATCAAATCAAAACAATTTCTGATGAATACCAAGTCACACCTCGTTTGAATAGTGAATTTTCTCTATCAGATAATGTATATATTGTCAAGGGCGATCGCCAACTCCTCAAAGAGCTCAAAAAATCTCTAAGCAAATATACTGAATACATAGAACCAAACTATATTTATAGCACTAATGCCATCATCTTTGACAGGGGTGACGACGTTCCTAACGATCCCATGTATAGAAAACAATGGAACCTCCGCAGCATCAATATTGAATCTGCCTGGAATGAAACTAAAGGCGATGGCATAACTGTAGCAGTAATTGATACAGGTGTTTCCAGAGTTCCCGACCTGCAAAAAACAAAATTTGTGCCAGGATACGATTTTGTTGACGACCGCACATTAGTGACTGACGACAACGGTCATGGTACCCATGTTGCAGGCACTATTGCCCAAGCTACCAACAACAACTATGGTGTAGCAGGTATAGCCTACGAAGCTAGCATCATGCCCCTAAAAGTATTATCTGCTAATGGTGGTGGTACAGTTTCTGATATTGCTGAGTCCATAAAATTTGCTGCTGATAATGGTGCAGACATTATTAACATGAGTCTCGGCGGTAGTGGTGAAAGCCAAATAATGAAAGAAGCAATTAACTATGCTCACAATAAAGGTGTAGTTATCGTTGCTGCTGTCGGCAACGCTAACCAAAATTCAGCAAGTTATCCGGCTCGTTATCCTCATGTTTTTGGTGTCTCCGCTACTGACCCAACTGGAGAAAAAGCTCCATACTCCAATTTTGGTGCAGGAGTTGATATTTCTGCTCCTGGCGGTTCTACCTCTGATAAGAATGAAGCCGGCGGTATTCTCCAAGAAACTATTAATCCAGAAAATGGTAAGAGTGTATTTGCTTCCTTCCAAGGAACAAGTATGGCATCTCCTCATGTTGCAGGTGTTGCAGCATTAGTCAAAGCTAGTGGTATTGAAGATCCAGAGGAAATCACCAATATTATCAAAAAATCTGCTAGAGCTGTTAAAGAAGACCCACTAAACCATTTTGGTGCAGGTCAGTTAGATGCGGCAGCAGCAGTCAAGTTAGCACTCAAAGGTCAAATCACTTTCCGTGACTTCTTCCGGTGGTTGTATGATAACGATTATCTCAATCCTGGTTTTTGGCTTGATGGTGGTGCAGTGGCGTTGTTACCTAAGTTAGGAATGGTGTTAGGGTCTTATATATTAGCTTGGTTCCTGCGGAATTATTTTCCTTTCAGTTGGAGTTTTCCCCTACATACTGGATTAGTTGCCGGTAGCAGTGGGTTATTTTTCTTGCGTGGTTTCTATGTTTTTGATTTGCCCCAATGGCCAATGCGTGTTATGGGTAGTTCTTTACCCGAACTTGGTGGAGCAATTCAAGGTAGTGGTATTTTGAATCCCATTTTTGCTAGTGTATTGATTCCAGCATTATTAATTCTGTTGTTATTAGGTCATCAGCAATGGAAGTGGGTAGCGATCGGTAGTACTATTGGTGTTGCTAGCTGTTTAATTGTGAGTGCAGTTGTCGATCCTGCCGTTTGGGGGTTAGGTACTGGTATAACTGCTAAAGTTTTCCTAGTTGTGAATGCACTGTTATGCTTGGGTTTAGCACGTTTGGCAATTAGAACAGAGGAAAAGTTAGCATGAGTAGTATTACAGTCAGTGGTATTGTGGAAAAACAAGGATTTGGTACTGGTACTTGGGCCTTAGTGGCTGATGGTGAAACTTATGAATTAAAGGATGCTCCTAAGGAGTTATGTAAGTCTGCCCTGAAGGCGAGAGTTTCAGGTATAGTGCGAAATGATGTAATGACCATAGCAATGATTGGTCCTGTGTTGGAAGTTCAATCTTTTGAATCATTATCATAGTGTTTAGTAGTTAGCTATCAACTAGGAAAACCTTTGAGCTTTGACAATTTTAGTTTTCTTATGGGATCAGGACTTACACAAAACCGACTGATTTTTTGAGTTACAGATTTTACCTTTAGCCAATAAGATAACTCTGCACTGTGAAATTCTCGTTCTCTAATTACTACCAGTTTGTATTTTTTTAATGACTGTAAAACTGGCAATAATATTAAGTTCATAGCAAGTCGGTCTATTGATGTCAGTAGACCGACTTTTTTGACTATATAGTCATTTTAATTTAGATTGAGATAAGCATTTCTTGCTGTAAGTAAGTTTCAGCATAAAAAGTTTTCCATTCTTATTTTCAATGACCATAAAATATGAATTATGGCTACCATTAATAATTGACATACTGCAGTTTTCACACAAGGGTAGACCACAGTAGGGACGTTGCATGCAACGTCCCTACAGGGTTTTTGTTATGATGATGTAGTTCATCAATTTGAAAACCGCTATAAAGATCAACTAAGATTGGGGGTATCGGTGGATAGCGATCGCCGATACCCTTACTAATCAGTACTTACGCAAAGAAACCCGCTTAAGACAGTAAATCATTGTTTTTAACACATAAATATCTACAAGAAACCGGGTTTGTGAGTTTGCCTGCGTAAATCCTGAGTACTTACGCAGTACCACTATATATGGTGTGTTTTTGATAAATATTTCATATATTTGCACTACAATTAGTACCTTTGCGTAAGTCTTTTCCATATATGCCTCATTGCGTTACAAAAGCATAGGGATTTGACTGATTATTACTATATATAGTAAGAAATACTTTATTTTTTAAGCTTAAATTAATGAATAATAGCATCACAACTTTAGAGAAAAAAATCAGTATAAAACACTGCAAAATATTGATTAATACTCTGTCATACTGGATTATAGTGTTTTCAAAGATACTATAATTTTCAAATAAAATTAAGAGAAACAAAGTCAAGATTTTTTTCTGTTAACTTAAGTAAATCTTAATTATTTATATAGAATTATTCTCTCAATAAAACAGTAATTTATCAGGGGATATAGTAGCTATTTGTCTATAATTGACAATTATGGGGTTAATATATTTCTCAAAAAGTATAAGAGAAGGATAAAAAGTTATTTATTAATTATGAGGAGTAATTAACCATGGAAAAAGCATTTAAAGCTCAAAAAACAAATCACCTGACAAGCAATTATTATGGTTTGAGCCGTTGGTTAAAATCTCTAACCCTAGGCATTATTCCTGCTGTTTTAACTGCTTTACCAGTGAATGCAGCTAAGCATATTTCTGTCGGTCACGAAGGTTTAAATACTTTCATTTCAGTATCAGCATTAGAAAATTATGTTAAAAATGGAGAAATTAACTATGAACTAGCTAGCTATATGCTACTTTTAGAAGCTAAAGACGAAGAAGTATATCGAGGATTATTAGAAACTCGCTACAATTTTCCGCCTCAAATAGTTTCTCAATTTCTCCACTCACCTATGGGAAAATTATTCCTTAAAAGTTTAGGGGAAGTCATTAAAACTCAGTCAATTTCTGATGATTCATCCTCTATTGAAAATGGTGCAGAAGCAATCAAAACAGCTTTACTAAAATCTGTAAATGATTCTGAAGGTTTAACTCTGATAAATTTTGTCCGTCATTTTCCCAATGATGTTATGTTGCTAGAAGCAAAAAAAATTGTGGCTGTGACTGAAAAAATTTCTACCGTACAACAAGAGACAAAAGCTTTTGTCGAAACAGTGGCAGATTTAACATTAAAGGAAGCTTATCAAGAACAAAAAGTAGATTTCTCTCAATTGCTAGATATTAGAAAAAAGGGAAAATATAGCTTTTCAGAACAAAAAATTATTCTGGAAGATACCGCACGGAGTCGCAATTTTTCAGCAAAACTTTATTTCCCAAATCTGTCTTCAAAAGAAACATCAATTCCTGTAGTAGTTATTTCTCATGGATTAGGTTCCAATGGTGTAACCTTCGAGAGGTTAGCTCAACATTTAGCCTCTTATGGATTTGCTGTTGCCCTACCTCAACATCGAGGCAGTAACTATGAATATGTCCAGAAATTCTTAGCAGGTAAAACTCAAGAGATATTCCAAGGGAATGAATTTATTGATCGCCCTTTGGATATTTCTTTCTTATTAAATGAATTAGAGCAGTTAAATAAGTATCAATTCCATGATCAGTTAAACTTAGAAAAAGTTGGCATCTTTGGTCATTCTTTTGGAGCTTCAACCGCCTTTGCTTTAGCAGGTGCAGAGATTAACTTTAATCAACTCAAACAAGACTGTGGTCCACAAATGGAAGTTTTGAATATGTCGTTGCTACTACAGTGTCGTGCTTTGGAATTGAAACCACAAAAATATAATTTCAGAGATGATAGAATAGCAGCAATATTTGTACTTGACCCAGTGAATAGTAGTTTATTTGGAAAAGCTGGTATGGGTCAGGTTAAATTACCTGTTTTGTGGGGAAGTGGAAGTGAAGATAAACTTACTCCCATAGTTTTAGAACAAGCAAACTCTTTTACTTGGTTGACAACTACTGATAAATATTTGGTCTTAACAGAAGGAGCAGATCATGTTAATATTAATCTGGGTGCACTCAGAAAAAATGCTTTTACTTCTCTAGAAGACTTAATTCAACCTGATCCGGAAGTAGTAGTTGGTTATGCTAATGCTTTTGGTTTAGCATTTTTCCAAACCCACATTGCCGATCGCCCTGAATATAGTTCCTATTTGCAAGCATCCTATGCTCAGGCGATCAGCGAACGACCTTTTAATCTCAGTTTGGTGCGGTCTTTGTCAGAAACTCAGTTAAGCAAAGTATCAAAACAAGCCAGAAAAGACTAATTAGGGTTTGCTAAAAAAGTATTTTTAGGGAGTAGGGAATAGGGAATAGAGAAGAAGTAGGAATTATATAGGAGCTACTCCAAAGAATCGTCCCTTGATTTTTCTATTTCTAGCATAGTCAGCCTAAAGTAATAACTTTTTGAGCTTGAGCAACCAAAAATAATGAACCACATAAAAAAATAATAACCTGCTTTGGGACATTGTATGTAATGTCCCTCTTCTTGTGGTCTACTAATCATGAAAAGCATTGAACCTGTCTACTGTGGTCTAGCAAAAAGAAAACCACTGTGTTTGGCATTGTATAATCTAGATATAAATTATAAACACTTACTATCTACATTACCTGTTACCATTCCTATTAAACCTTTCCAATAACAACGGCGTAAGGGCTTGAGAACCTTTTTTGGAGATGTCTATTGATTATAACTACTCTTTAACTCTCTAACCCCAGAAATCATCCCCGCACTTCCCTAACAACTATTATTTTTTGTTATTTTTGACTAATTTACTCTTTAACTGGTACCTAACAGTAGCATAAACTGCCTTGTAAGAAGCATTAATATTATATTCTTCCTGTAACCATGTTTGAATTTCTCCATAACTCTGAAAGCCGTTATCAGGATCATTCAGTCGTTTTTCCAAGTTATCTCGTGCTTCTGTTGGAATTGCTGGTTTGCGCCCCCCATTTTGTTTAACTTGCAATAATCCTGGAATCCCTTCCCTGCGATATTGCCTCAACCACCGTTGCACCGTAATCCGATTTACTCCTAGAGTAATTGCCAATTCTTTGACAGTTGCTACTTGACCAATTTTAAATAAGTATAATGCTTGAATCTTTTGAAAACCACTAACAGTTTTTTGATGATTTAACAATCTTTTAAGTTCTGGAACTGTTTCTGTAATTTCTATTTTACATACCCCGGCCATATTTATTTACCTTTAACTCTATACTACTGTTCTAAGATTAAAACCTTTTCCATAATATTTGTAGCCTAGAAAAAAGTAAATGACCACTATAATACCTTACAGCAGATTTCTAGTGTTAAAAGTACAAATATTAAATCAGGACTTACGCAAAGACGCTATATATAGCGTCTAATAGTTAATCTCGATCTTCACTGTAATTTGATGGGATACAGCTAATACTACTCTCCGCAAACGCCCAATACCAATTACTAGAAACTTGGCTATATTTGAATTTTCTATTTATAAATATTATTCCTTCGAGCAAATACTTGATGTTTGGTAACTTCGGTCATGAAGAAAAGCAATTTGGCCAGTTTCCTGATATAGTAAGACTTTTGAGAAATAGTATAACTATATACCAATAAATCTTCAGTTATTTTAAGTTAAATCTGCGTTGTTTCAAAAAAATTCTGGACTTTATTTAAAACTCATTCCTTAATTAAAAATTAATATCTCAACAAATAGGTTGTTTTCCTGGTTTAACAGCATGAATATACTCACTACCAGAATGAGGCCAACCTCTCCGATAATCTGCGGACTCTGGTCTTCCCCATCCCAGTTGCAGAAGCATCTCCAAAAAACTTGATTTTTCCCACTTCAGTATATTTGCCCATTCCGTACGTTGGGCGATCGCCTCTACCTCCTGTATTTCCACTTGGCGAAAGTCTTTACCATAACTTACACCTAAATATAAGTCCATTCCTATTGTTACTTGATTCCAAAACTTTAAGACAGAAACCTTTGCTGCCTGCAAAATTTCTAAGTCATCAGACAAAGCAATTAATTGTTCATGCACAATAGGAAAAGTAATAGTTTTGCCATTAACCATAACTTGTCGCCAAACAATACCAGAAACCAAATATTCTCTTTGGTAGCGATGAATAGCAGCTTTAAAATCTTGATAAGCAGTAAACTTTTGGAAAGCTTCTGATTTGATAAATTGGTCAACCACTGGGTTTCCAGTACGGGGAGTTGCAGCCAAATTAAGACGTTGTCCTTTTAGACAAGCTTGGCGTTCTGCAGCTAAAATATCTATTAGCTCGGTAGTGCTGTAGACCTTTGACATGAGGACACAAATTAGTCAGGGTTTCATAAAATTCCTTTATTTTGACACATTTTTAACTAGGGAGTAGGGAATTTTTAGTTTCTAGTTATGACTAGACTTTAAAGACAAGTAGGACAAAGTAACTTGGGACAAAAAAGCGTAGATATTAAAGCTGATAAAATATTTTTTAGGGACGTTCCATAAAACGTCCCTACTGTCTTCTATCTATATGAAAACTAACATAATTATGGGAATAATACTCCTACAGGCCAAAAAGCTGAAAGCTGAATTAGGTATTGCATATTGACGGGATGAGTTAAAGTTTTAGAGAAAGAGGCACTCAAAGATGGGATTTACCTTTTATGCCAATTCTACCAAAACTCATCCCTTGATTCAGCAACACCAAATTAAGTAGACTGAGTTTCTACCATTTGATTTTCCTGGCGTAAATAAGCCTCAATAAATTGGTCTAACTCACCATTCATCACATCAGTAATAGCAGTAGTTTCTTTCTGAGTCCGTAAATCTTTAACCATCTGATAAGGATGGAAAACATAGTTACGAATTTGATTACCCCAAGCAGCTTCTACCATATCACCCCGAATTTCACCAATTTCTTGAGCACGTTGCTCTTGAGCAATTATCAGTAACTTAGCTTTGAGTAATGCCAAAGCCTTCTCCTTGTTTTGTAACTGACTACGCTCTTGGGTACAACGCACAGCGAGACCTGTGGGAATATGAACCACTCGCACCGCCGTTTCTACTTTATTCACATTTTGACCACCCTTACCTCCAGAACGAGAAGTAGTAATTTCTAGATCCTTCTCTGGAATATCTAATTCTACAGAATGATCTAATATAGGCATCACTTCTACACCAGCAAAACTGGTTTGTCGTTTGCCATTAGCATTAAAAGGTGAAATTCGCACTAAGCGATGAGTACCTTTTTCGGCCTTCAAATAACCATAAGCATAGCGACCAATAATTTCTAAAGTTGCAGACTTAATACCTGCTTCATCTCCCTCAGAAATTTCGGCCAACTGCACCTTATATTTATGCTCTTGTTAAACTAAGCAAATCCATTTCCGGTTAATTCCTTTATAGGCTCTGCTTGTCTTCAGAACCGTGCGTGAGACTTTCACCTCACACGGCTCCTCTCCTAAACGCTCCAAGTCGTGGATACATCCTTTGAATAGCACCTCAGACTCAATAAGTTCTTAAAGGTTAACTGCTTTCAAATTGTTGGCAACTTTCGAGCCGCGGCAATTCGGTGTAATAGCTGTTTATTATTCAGGTTATTTTTACCGCCTTTTGACTTTGGGACGATGTGATCAACATCTATTAAATCCCTTGGCCTAAAGTTTAATCCGCAGTCCACAAACTTCTTCTTCTGGTTTTTTAGTAGTTGTGCTACTTCTGTTCTTACCCCTAGATGTCTGCCAATATAGGCAATCCCATAAATCCAGTCGCCGTTATAGGGTGAGTTATTATCTTTGACTTTAATATGCCTGACAATAGGAATATCTGTATGCAGATTCAGTATATATCCGCCTTTATCTAGAACCCAGTTTTTGGTTTCTCTTACATTGGGAAAATACTTTTCCTTATTGGGATTTTCAGGGTTTGCTTTTGCTTCTATCCTGGCTTTGGTATCCAGACTTTAAAGGTTAGACTTGCTTTGAGGCAAGGTAATTTAAGTAGGTTCACCAGGGTAAATCTTTGCATTGGTGGTAAGTTTTTAATGCCATCTTTACCAGCAATTTTTATTCCCTGACTATCTTGAGCCACGCGCCTAACAGCTAGCAACCTAGCGTAATAACTTTTAGTCAGAAGTTTCTAGTATTTGCGCATTTTGCGGAGTTCGCCACTCGTGGATGCTCTGTAAATTAACTTTTGCAACTTAAATACATTTTTTTCTACCCTCTTTCGGTCTATATCTTGCCACTTGAAAGTGGGGTTTATAGATGCTTGAGATGGTATATCAACTGTATTTCATGCCACTCTTAAAAATGTTCTAGGTGACCCTAGTCTTCTTTTTAGTGTTTTAGCTTTATTCATTGCTAATTATTACCTTACATTACGTCTAACAGTGAGTACGTCTGCATATATGCTTCTTACCCAATCCTACTCTCCCTAAGACCTGCAACCATTATGCAGATTGACTTTGAATAGCTTCCCAAGTTGTCGACCTATATTCTTGGGTGTCTTAGAGAGGTTTCCTCATTCCCTTATGCCTTTATTGCGACTGATTTAGTGGGGTAAAATCTCCTGAAGGGTTCAATATGGTTGTTAATAATTTCTAGGAAATAAAATTATTCAAAGACCCTTTGACTTTCGTCCTACATCCTATAGCTACCTTCAGGATGGTTCTCGTTACAAGAGTTTGATTACCTTTCTATTCGTCCACTTGTCAGCCTGTGCTAGCGGTATCGTTCCTGGTAACTAGTATTTTCCCGCATTTAGACCAGCTTCAGGGATTGATGTTCAGTCTCTACCCTGTGGCCTATGCTGTCAACCCAACAACAAGGCGGTAGGAATTACACCTACAAGGACATAAGAGTTATTCACAAGTCGAGGTTATCCTCATGTGTTGACTTGGAACGGCCATTTATATCCTAGTTAAAGACTTGATGGCCAACGAGTCGCACCTCCCCAGCGAGTATACATCCGCAGTAACATTTCTGCCCAATCTTGAGCATCTGTACCTCCTGCACCAGCATTAATAGTCACAACTGCTCCATTTTGGTCATATAGGCCGGATAGTAATTGCTGCAACTCCCATTGGTCTAACTCGTGATTGAGATTATAAATTGTCAAATTAGCTTCTGCAAGTAAAGATTCATCTGTTTCCAGTTCCAACAACTCAACGATCGCCCTAGTATCTTCCAGATTATTTTGCCATTGTTGATATTGTTGGAGATGGGATTTGAGATCGTTAAGTTCTTGCAGAGTATTTTGTGCAGTCGTTTGATCATCCCAAAATTCCGGTTGAGCTGCAATTTGTTCTAAATCTTGGATTTTAGCTTTTAATGCCGGAATGTCAAAGATAGTCCTGGGTTGTACCCAGACGAGAGGACAAATTTTCTATTTCTCGTTTAATTTCTAACACTTCCATAGCGATGTCTCCTAAATTTAACTCCCCCGGCGGGAAGTCCCGAGCTCTTCGTTCAGGAAAGCTTCGGGATGAAAGCCGGGGGTTATGTGTGTACTTCATCCTGATTGTCTATTATAGCTGTTGACAATTATATATACAGTCTCTATGATGAAGGATGTATAGAGCTGTTATTTACCCCTGTAGGTATCTTTTACGTCCAAGGTTATCAAGACTTACGCAAAGACACCACATGTAGTGCGTGACAATTTCAACGACCTTCACGCTCTGCTTTATGGAATAGGGTGCTCCGCTAGGCAGAGCGAACGCTTAACTATTTTTATTCCAAAACACTTTAGTTATTCAAGTTAAAATTTGCTTCGATTTTAATTGAAGGATATAGTAATTTTAAATGAGGATGAGACTTTTTTCGCCTGAAATACTTTCATAGCAAGAAACACTTGTCTCAATTCTATTGTGAAACAACTATATTTCAATATATTCTCTACTCAATAGCCAAGTAAGTAGTTTTTGAGAAGTGGTATAACTTGAAAAAATACCCTCTCACACTTGACAGATTTGGTATTATTTGACCTATATTGTACTATTGACCGGAAACTTATGAATTGTAGGGAAAATACCAGGAGTGGGGGGTTTGGTAGACTAACCCCCACCTCAAGAGCAGAGTTATTTCATCAACTGCTCACTGCTATAAATAACCTAATCACGACTACCACCACTAATTGCAATTAAAAGTCGTAGAATAAATATGAATAGGTTGATGTAGGTTAAGTACATTGAGAGAGCTGCGGGAACATACTGATCGTCGCGATAAGTGCGGGGCAAAATGTAGAAATCTACTACTGCAGCACCAGCAAATAAAAATACACCAATGCCAGAAATAGCAATCTCTAACCAGCCTGCAGTATAGATGCCGAAAAGACTACAAATAACTTGGCCCATAACCGCAACTAATAGGCCAATTATTCCTAGGCTGACGGTTTTTGTTAAGGCCATGCCATCTTTTTCCGACAAATTTGAGCCTATTTGACGAGCTGCAATAAAGGTGACACCACAACCGATAGCTGCAAAACCTACTCCTCCAATACCTACTCCTTGGGTAGTTAAAGCTACATATACGAGACCAGTTAGGGTATACCCTGATAGTAGGCTATAAGTAGCCAATAAAGGTAGAGCTACATTGTTATTACCTTTTTCGGCAATTCTGCGGGCAACAAAAAATAGGACTAATTCTGCGATGAGTGCTATCCAGAAAGTAACAACAAATAGACCAGGATTAGAGGTTAAGATTCCTAGGCCACCAAATGTACCTACTGCTGTGAGAATGAGGCCACCACCTACAAAAGGTAAAGCATTGGCGATGACATTGGGGCCAACTAAGGACTGGCCTTTGGCCTCACGGATTGCTTGACGGAAATTACTGGTATTAGCCATGATAGTTTCTCTTTGTTAATCAAAAAGTATTTCTATCTATAATATTGTGACACTGTAATTGATTTTGTGCATATGCATAATTTGGTAATACAAGCAAATTGAGGATTCAGTGGTTTAGTAACAAATATTGGTATTAATAAAATACTTGATGAAATAGTGGCTGAAGTAACTAGGTTATTAGGTCTCGGTCTAGTTTGTCAGGTTTAGTTGCTAACAATCATCAGAAGGACTACTAGATAAAAATCGGCTAATGAAGTGAGGGATATAGCTGAATAAATACATAGTCCTAATAATACATCAGTTTAGGTGGTGGCTTACTTTGATAAAAGTGCCAAAAAATTACGAAATTAATATTCGCAGACCTTGGAATTTTTCCTGACCTGAATGGCAAAAATGCAGAAAAAGCAACACACTGTAACTATTGCCATAGTGCCCATTCCTGATTCTTGTTAAGAAACTTTTTTCATTTAGTAATAAGCTCTTCAACATTCAAGCTATATATCCAATTTTTTTTGTTATCAAAGGTAATAGGCCACAGGAAATATAAAATCTCAATTATTTTTAGTTTATTGGTGAGAGAATAATGAAGTGCAGCCAAAAATAGACGATCTCATTTACGGCTCTCTAAAAACATTATTTCAGCTTTTTTTGTCGGAGTTCTAGATTTTAACTTATTTTTAAAACAACTTTAATTTCATCTTATACTTGTTAGGTTATTAGGTATAAAAGACACTTGAAAAACACCCTCTAAATAAATATGTTTAAAAAAACGATAATTTTACTTAAAATTTTTCCAAAAATTTTAACTAGTCTCAAAAATTATTATTTATAATAAGGTTATGAATATTAAGAATAGTAAAAAAAAATAAATTTTTATGATGGTAGATTTACTATTTTCAAGCCCAACGAAGAAAACAACATTTTTTCCAACCTATCCCCTAATTTTTCCGAAAGAACTAAAAAAATCAGTTAAAAAAAGACAACAATGACTAACATACACAAAAACTACAGACTTATACCTAAAACTAGAGATTTACTCCTAAACTGAACCACGATCAATAGTAATACAATTGATAGCAATAGCAAGGCAGGTAGTATTAAGTATGATTTTGAGGTGTCTCCTTATCGAGGAAAATTAGTAGACAAATATTATTACGGTTCTTTTAGTTTTAATGGCTCGGAATTAATTGGAAAGGCTATAGAGTTTATTAAACTTGAGAACTTTGACTTTAGCTTTTTAGGAATTGACTATGGCAAGACTGATTTATTATTTGCATATGCCGTATTTAGAGACAGTAATCTCCTGGGATTAACTGTTAGTGGCGAAAATTTTTCTTTCATCTGTGGATTTTTTGATCTATCTGAGGCATCTTTTGCCTACAACATTAACTTTAGTTTTGGAGTAGCAAATGTTACATTTTCTTTGAGGAAAGTAACTTTTGTTCTTTAACCTAGCATTCTCATACAGCAAATATTAGAACAGTGGAGTACAAGGTCTAAATAATATAGCACTAAGTCTTTTGGTTAGGACTGAGTAATTTTGGTTGTAAGGTAACAGGGAATAGGGAATAACGAATAGAATAATGCCCTAAGGTATTTATTATGGATGTATTAATATTATAAAGGATGAGTCATATCAAATCTGCTGGCTTTAAAGTCTTATAATAAATCAGGTTTATGAGAGATAGATGTTAGTATAGTAACGTGCGCTGGTATGTTTACATAGTACAAATTGCTACTAGTATAATATATGTGAAAATATTGGTAATAGTAGCATAAATTTGTACTACATTTAAAAACAATAGTAATATGTAAATATATGAGTGTTTATTGCTATATAGTAGAGCATTTAAGACTTGCCCCAGAATAATATACTTTATTCCATATAATAATTGCTAAAGGTTTGTACTAAACATTGTAAATTATGTTGCCAACAGACTTACTTTCTCATCGCCAAACAGGAGAAACAATCATTCCTCAAAAGCTGAAAATAGATGTCAAAAACTTAACTATTGCTACGGAAATGATTAATTGTTTCCAAGAAACATTGGGAAAAACTCAAGGAGAACTTGATAAACGTTTACATTTAATTGAAGGAGATGACCCTAATTATCGCTTTAAACGAGGATTAGCACATATCCTCAGAGGCAGTTTTTCTACTTTTGAAATTATTAGTCCTCTTGAACCGATAGAACTAAGAAATCGTGTTTTTTCTCTGGCAGCAGAGGTTATTCCTAGTACGGTATCGACACAATTAACTTTAGATAATTTAGCCACTAAATTAAGTCAGGAATTAAACCGAGAAGTTTTACCTAATGAAATTAGAAAAGGTCTCTATGCAGACTTACAAGAAAATCGAATTTTGACTCAATTTGATGCTCCTACACCAGAAGATTTATTACATAGATATAACCTTTCTCAAGTTCAAGGTGTTTTTTATAAAGCTAGTCATATTGAATTAAATGCCCATCGCAACGATCCAGGAGAATATAAACTGTTATTTAGATATGTGAAATTATTTCAATTAATGACTTATATTGAAGGGGATGCTGACCAAGGTTTTACCCTCACAATAGACGGTCCCTATAGTTTGTTTAAACCTAGCACTCGTTATGGTTTAGCGTTGGCCAAAATGTTACCGGCTCTATTGCATGTTAATAAATGGAGTTTACATGCAACCTTACAAAATCGTGATCCTTTTAGCGGAGCTTGGAAAACAGGTAGATTTACCCTGAATTCTGATTGTGATTTAGTTAGTCATTATCCACCAGGAAAGCCTTATGATAGTATGTTAGAAGCATCATTTGCAGAACGTTGGGCTAAGTTAAAAACTGAGTGGAAATTAGAAAGGGAAGTTGATTTAATTCCTCTTCCTGGTAGTGTGATGATTCCTGATTTTAGACTGGTTCATCCTAATGGAGAATCATATTTATTAGAAATTATTGGATATTGGCGACCTGAATATTTAAGAAAGAAATTTGCTCAGGTTCACAGTGCTGAATGTGATAATTTAATATTGGCTGTTTCTGAACGATTAAATTTAGAAAAAGCGGGGGTAAAAATTAAAGATGTACCTGTTCCTGTTGTCTGGTTTAAGGATAAGTTATTACCTAAGTCGGTGTTGGAAATTTTAAATTCTATATAGTTATAGTTTTTTGATTGAGCTAAAGTTTGTACAAGTATCGAAAATAAGATCGAGACAGATATAGTCATTTTAATTTAGTTTGAGACAATCATTGCCTGCTATAACTAAGTTTCATCAGAAAAAGTGTTCTATTCTTATTTGAAATGACTATAAAAACTGGTTTTGCTTTTTCAACTGCCATAATCAACTCTTTTCCTCTTAAACTATAGGGGCTTTGCATATAACATCCCTATACCGATTTAACCACGAATATGCGGATTAATTTTGATCAACTATTAGGGCCATATACAAGTCAAATATTAAAGGTAATCTCTGACTAAGTTTTTGGTATAGTAACATGTAAATATGTGAGGGATCATGACTATATTAAGTAATTAACACAAGTAAATTACTTTTTTGATACTTTTTCACCTGTTAGTATTAATTATTCTTATTCAGGACTTACGCAGGCAAACTGAGAAACCAGGTTTCTCGTAGATATTTATGTGTAAAAAAACAATGATTTACTGTCTTAACCGGGTTTCTTTGCGTAAGTCCTGTTATTTTTACTTTTTCCCTATTTCCTTATTTTCCCAATCCTTTACCCAACCAATTGTAGTCAATATTTATAAAAATTGTATAATTTCAGCAGGACTTAACCAGGCACCACCATATATGGCAGAGGTTCCTCTAATTTTGGGGTATAGTCTCACATGGATCGGGTTTATTCTATTCAGACTTCAGTTATACTTCCTAGTGACTAAACTTTCAAAAGGATTGACTTATTCCATGAAAAAATCAGTAAAAAAAAATCTTTAAAAGGTGAAAATATTAGTTTAACCTATATAAATTTTAGTAATTTACACATACTAATATTTTTAAGTTTAGAAATAGTTATTTTACTCTATTATACGCAGCAAAAAGTTTATGGTTTAACTCCTATTAAAAATCAATCTGGAGTTCCGAAAAATCCGATAGATTTAGTCGGATCCCAACTACAAATAAAACCTAAATCAATAACTACAAAAAAAGCTCTAAATGAACTTTATATTAAACCCAATGAAAAAATTTATCTAGTGATAAGGTTAAGCGATCGCCGTGTCTATGTATATCAAGATGACCAATTAAAAACCAGTTACCCAATAGCTATTGGTAGAGAAGGATGGGAAACCCCCACAGGAACCCATAAAGTCATCCAGAAAATACCAAACCCCTCTTGGAAACATCCCTTTACAGGAGAAATCATACCTCCCGGTCCAGAAAATCCCTTGGGGAAAAGATGGATTGGTTTTTGGACAGATGGCACAAACTACATAGGTTTTCATGGAACTCCCAAGGAAGAAACCGTAGGACAAGCGGCTTCTCATGGTTGTGTTAGAATGCTCAACCAAGATGTGCTAGCTCTATTTGAAAAAGTAGGGATTGGTACAATTGTCGTAGTAGAGCCTTAAAAAAAAATACTGATAGAGTTTAGTTCAAACATTTTTAATATCTGAACTGTATTAGACTTTCATCAAATTTTTGGATATATGAGGAGTGAAAAATGATGCAACCTACCATAAATAAATGGCTATATATTATTGGCAAAATCAGCCAAGGAACATATAATTCAACAGCTATTTTATTGGCCACAGCAATCATTTTATTTAGTAAAGACTTAGCCATAGCTTCTACCCTTATTACTCAAACAAGTAACAATAATCAGCAAAGACAGGTAGAAGCTAACTTACCATTTGGTGGCTTAATGCCAAAATTAGATCAAGCTATCAAAGACTTCCAAAAACATTTAGGTATCAAAGCAGAAGAGTTGGTTCGCATCGTACTCCGGTTAGGGGAACGGCGGGTATATGTATACGAGGGAGAAAAAGAAGTTGCTAGTTATCCTGTAGCTGTAGGTAAACCAGGTTGGGAAACTCCCACGGGGAATTTTAAAGTTATTCAACTGGTAGAAAACCCTCAATGGCAGAACCCCTGGACAGGTGAGGTTATGCCGGCAGGACCAAATACTGCTCTGGGATTGAGATGGATTGGTTTTTGGACAGACGGCAAAGACACGATTGGGTTTCACGGTACTCCCACTGTACAATCTATTGGATCTGCTGCTTCCCATGGTTGTGTGCGGATGTATAATGAGGATGTGATTAACTTATTTCAGAAGGTCCAAGTAGGTACCCAAGTAGTTGTAGAACCATAGTTTATAGGGCTTTGATGATAACCAGTCCTGGGACATTGGATGCAAGGTCCCAGTCTTTATAGTCTACTTAACCGTTTCACGGAGATTAGATTATGTCCGATAGCATCATTTGTGTATAAATTAAGTATTCCGGCGGAAATAATCAGGACTTACACAAAGAAACCCGGTTTTTACAGTAAGTCATTCGGGACTTACGAAGAGGCACTAACTGTAGTGTAAATATCTAAGATAATTATCAAAAATATACTATATAGTCGTTTTACAATAGAATTGAGATAAGTGTTTCTTGCTATGAAAGTATTTCAAGCAAAAAATCTCTCATTCTTATTTAAAATAACTATATATAGCAGCACTGCGTAAGTCCTATCATTGTTTTTAAAACATACAGCGCTTTTCAAATTGATGAACTACATCGCCATAACCAAAACCTTGTAGAGACGTTGCATAAGGGCGTCCCTACTGTGGTATACCGACATGGAAACTGCTGTAAATATCTACGAAAAACTGGGTTTCTCAGTTTGCCTGTGTAAGTCTTGATAATATTGGATTTTCCTTACCTTCGCAAGGGAGAAATAAACTCCACCTTACCCCCAGGGAAAACCCATCTAATTCTTTTGATACATGACCAAGAAGATAATTTCAGAAGAGACTATGCGATCGCGCAACCAATAACTATCAAAAAATACCAAAACTTTCAACTCACTGGGTGATAAGCGCCTCATCACCATTGCAGGAATAGTATAATATTATCTCCGGATAGTCAGTGCTCAAAAACTTTCTCCCAGACGGATCCAATAACTCCCCTATTTGACTTTTCCGTAGCGCTTAAACTAGCTAGAGTCTTCAACTAGCCAGAGTATTCCAAAGTTGATTTGCAATATCAAAATTAGCAGTAACATTCTGTACATCATCGAGATCCTCAAGCACATCCATTAACTTGAGAAGCGATCGCGCCTGTTCGGGATCGCTCACCTCAACAGTATTACTAGAAATCCACCGAAACTCTACCTCACTAACATCAAAGCCTTTTTCTTGTAATACCTGACTGAGATTTTCTAAATTAGTAGTTTCTGTGAAAACCTCCACTCCTTGAAAATCATCTTCGGAAATTACTTCATAATATTCCGCTTCTCCTTCCACAGATGCTTCTAGTAAATCATCCTCATTATAAGTTCCTGTAATAGTCACCACACCTTTTTGCTTAAACATCCAACTCACACAACCAGTCTCACCTAAATTACCACCATTTTTTGTAAATGCACTTCTTAGGTCTGCTGCTGTACGGTTGCGATTATCTGTCAATGCCTCAATTATAATTGCTATACCTCCCGCGCCATAACCTTCATAACGAATCTCCTCCAGTTGATTCCCATCATTGAACTGGCCTGAACCTTTAGTGATGGCCCGTTCAATATTATCATTGGGAATACCTGCTGCCTTTGCCTTCTCGATCGCCGTGCGTAACTGAAAATTACCAGCAGGGTCAGCTCCACTGCGAGCAGCAACAATAATTTGCCGAGATACTTTAGCGAAAACTTTTCCTTTAACAGCATCAACTCTTGCTTTTTGGCGTTTAATATTGGCCCACTTACTATGTCCTGCCATAAAATCAAATATTGTAAAAAATATATCCTACTCAGATACCTGCTTCTTAACAAAATTCACAGCGCATTTGGGTAGATTTAACTTGTCCCATTCCCATCTACTTTGGCTAATTGATATCTTCCTGACGCTGCTCTTACCAGACAGGGCGTAATTTCTTAGTATCATAGTGTTATACCGCGTTATGGCCTAAATTATCAACTAAGTCAAAACTCCCTTGTTATAGTCGTTTTACAATAGAATTGAGACAAGTGTTTCTTTCTATGAAAGTGTTTCAGCTGAATAAGAATGTCTCATTCTTATTCAAAAGAACTATAACTAAACAAACCTAACAGTAGTTTCTCTATTATCTAGATGAGAAGTATCCCCACTTAATTCCATGACCCATTGTTCTTCTTGCAGGACAATTTTGACCAAACAACAAAGAGAAGCCTTGACTTTAGTTTCGGCAATTTCACCGACTAATCCAGAAGCGGCACCAACAACTGAAGCACCATGCCCCACCAATAAAATATTTTCTGCGCGAAACTCTTGCGCCAAACGTCGAGAAACTTCTCCTGTTCGCTTCATACAAGCTTTCCAGGTTTCGGGATATTGGGGAGTACCTTCATGATAAGAAAGGTCGATTCTACTATAACTTTGGACAAGCTCTTCTAGAGATAGAGTTTCTGGCATAGCAGGCATCCATTCATGATTCAGCCATTCACATAAACCCCAATCTAATTTGATGTCTAAATCAAGAACTTTTGCTACTTCATTGGCAGTTTGTACAGTTCGCAGAAAGGGAGAAGCAAAAATTTGGGTTATATTTTTCCCAATTAAATGGTTTGCTAGTTTTTGTGCTTGAAGGATGCCATCATCTGAAAGATGGGGGTCGTATGGTCTTTCTGCAGTATTAAACCATTCAGGGTTAACGAAGTCAATACGGTTTCCATGTCTTGCTATCCAGACTGTTTGTTGGGACATAAATTTAATCTTTTACAGAAAAATTAGGTTTAAAGCCTCCCCCATAAGTGGGCGACTTTTTAGTTGATTTTTTTCACAATTCATGTGATCATATTCTTCAGTTGACGATAAATATATTAGTCGCGGGTGGGCAATCCCAGACAAAAAACGGACTGGTCGGCAAGTGTAAGACTACTGCCAGAGTACCGACTGAAACTGTAGCTAAGAAGAACAACTTCAAGATACTAGAGTTTAATGAAGGAGCCGATCATGTTCATACAGCTATCGAATACCGACCCACATTGTCCATATCTCAAATAGTCAATCATCTTAAAGGTATTTCCAGTAGATTATATGGGGCAGCAGGAGATAAAAAAATCCTACAGAATCTCCCTTTAGAGTCTTTAAAGCCATTTTGCTGGGTTAGCCCCCCAGAAATTCCTAGAATTGTTTTTTGCTGAACCTCTTGTTTTATAGTCAAGATTCCAACTCAAGAACAACCTAAACTTTTGCGAGTTTCTACTCCTGTGATAGGGTTCTTTCCTGAAGCAGTTTCACACATTGATTTAATCTGATACCGGTCTACCATTGCTCCAGAAAAATCTGTCCCTATAACTTTTGCATTACGGAAGGTGCTACTCATCAACATGGCATCTGTTAAAATAGCATTAGTTAGGTCAGTTTCATCGAAGTTTACTTGGTCTGCAAAAGTCAGAGTAAAATCTGCTCCTTTTAAGTTGGCTCTCAAAAAGTCTCCTTTAGTAAGAATTGTTTTTTGCAAATTTGCACCTTGAAAATTTGCACCCCACATTGTTGCACCAGCAAAAGAAGTACCATGTAAATCTTTGTAAGAAAAATCCCGGTAGTTTAAGTCTGCGAGGGTATAGTTAACACTATTTTCTTGTGCTTGAGTTGGATAGATGCTCATTACCCAAAGACCTGCAACTGTCAAAATTAAGGCAAATATCCAAATTCCTTTTTTGACCATTAGAACAACTACTCCAAAAATTAAATGTAATTGAATTATAAATTAAATTATGCAAATAAACCCTGTTTCTAGGATAAATCATTATTTTTAACAACACCCGCGTCAGTCTTATTAACGATTACTATTAAGTATATATTAGTCGCGGGTGGGCATGCCGAGACAAAAAACGGACGGTCGGCAAGTGTCAGATATCTGCCAAAGTAGCGGCAGCCTGTGAAACGTCAACCCGCATCGGAGCTACGGCTCGGTTGTTTTCTCGTGCCTAATGACCGTGGAGGATGTCAATATCAAGTATTGATGGAGAGATGGGGAGATGCAGTTTCGTATTTCATCAGGACTTACGGAAAGGCACTAACTGTACTGTAAATATCTAAGATAATTATCAAAAATACACTATATATAGCGGTACTGCGTAAGTCCTGTTTCATATTAACCTCCTTGTTAGGGCCCTTGCCCTACTAAAAGCTTTAATAGAAAAATAATAATTAATCGGAAATTATGTCCAGATTAGTTAGAAATAGAAGGAGCAAAAATAGGGATTTGGCTAATGATATGCAGATGATGTAAAACTGCTAATATGTTTATCAGCCTCCAAATCTGTGTCTATATCTGAATTTTATCAGAATCATGGAAGAGATATTTAACAATCTGTTATCCCATAAAAACGTCAAAATTAATAAAATAATTTCACCACCGAATTTTGTCAGTGAACAGTTTATCCAAGACGAAGATGAATGGGTGATATTACTTCAAGGCTCTGCCATATTAGAAATAAATCAAAAAATAACAAAATTAGTCAAAGATAGTTATATTTTCATTCCGGCAAAAACTCCACATAAAATTCTCTCAACAGAGCCAAATATAAAAACAATTTGGCTAGCAGTTCATATTTATTAAGGACTTATATCAGGTGCTATTGATTAATCAGAATATAATAAAAATTAGGTAAGTATTCAACATTTTAGCAGTCAGCTTTGGAGCTTTTCCAAAAGTCATGCTGGATAAAAAAATGCATGAAAGTAATAAATAATTCAAGTAAAGTTTATCCTCTTTTTTGTGTCGGACTTTTAATTATTCTTGGATGCTAATTTTTCCTTCTAGCTGATATAGCAGTCCGCCCATAGGTTGCAGCAAATCAAAAAGTAGATGAAAAAGTTGAAACTCTTACCTGTTAACTGTTGTCTGTTGCTTGTTGCCTAGAAAGCAGTAAGATTTTTGCCACAAATAAAATAAGATTGCTATAGCAGTCCGCCCATAGGTTGCGACAAATAGAAAAGTAAATAAAACTTTGAAAACTCTTACCTATTCTCTGTTACCTTTTCCCTGTTTCCTAAAAAGCAGTATAATTTTTGCCACGAACACTCATAGGATTGCTATAGTTAATAGTTGACAGCTGAATTCTTACAAGATGAGATACATAATTAAGTCATCTAAATCTCACTAAAAGGAGCTGATTTATTATAAATAATTAATGAGAATTGATAAAGCTACTGCTGCTTCTATATCTAAAAGATTATAGGAGAAGCCAAGATTCCCAAAAATTCCTAAATCTAATTCTGACTTTTCTTGCAAAGAGGGTAATCCGAATAAGAGGCTAGCTAAACCATCTAAATCTATTCCTGCTTTCATGAATTCATCTTCACTAGATGAGATGAGTTGATTGTTGGGAGAATTTTCAGACTTAAATCCAGTTGTATTTACTTCAGGTAAACTAATATCAAAACTTCCAAATTTTTCATCTAGTTCTAAGTTAACATTATCTCCATCCAGACTTACTAGATTAATTGTTTTATTAATATCAAATCCTAAATCTAGTTGATTTCCAGGGTCAATATCTACTCCTGTAGCTACATCAAATATTAAATCTAAATCATAGGAAGCGTTAATACCTTTGGTCGAAAAACTGGCATTATCAGCAAAAGAAAAACCTGATTGAATTGTTAACATTTCTCCTGCTTCTACAGGTGAATCTGGGATATCAAAAAATAAGTCAATTGGAATTAAAGCATCAACAATACCACTGTTTAAATTAAAAGTATTTTGTAAACCTAAATTACCCTCTGTAAAAGCATTAAAACCTACATTTGATTTTTCAATTTTGGGCCAAACACAAACACCCCAAACTTTTTTAGCACAACCAGTATTTTGAATCAGAGAATAGTTTTGTGCTAATGACTCATCCCACTCCACCGCTAATAAACCATTATCACCACCCCAACTAAAGTTGTTGTTTTCCTCCCCCCAGATATTCTGATTTGACGTGGCAAACTCTAAATCAAATTTGAGGGTTGTTGCTAATGTTATACTCGGTAGGGCGATCGCTGTGGTACCAGCGACTAACACTGATATTATGTTCTGAAATAGTTTCATTTTTCGATACCTATCAACAAACAGTTCCATATTCTATTTCATTTTTTAACCACTGAGATATGTTATCCGGATAATTTTTATGAATTGAGCTAGATTAGTTTGTTATTGGAGTCAGGAGATAAGCAAAAGAAACACAGGAAAAAAGTAGTTTGCCTAAGTCCTGATTAATTTATATTCAGCGTCGCTTCATAGCATAGAGCATTGGTATTGGTATTAGTATTGTTAAATTTTATTAATTCTATAAAAATATAGAAAAATAACAAAAATATCTTAGACT
>JAKQYE010000061.1 GCA_023356605.1 Trichodesmium sp. MAG_R02
TAATAAGCTCTACAACAATGAATTATTTTGCTGATAATGTTGTATCTATTATAGAGAAAGCTTCTTTATACGAATCTTTGTGTTTAAATAATTATCAAATCGAATAGTGCAATTTTAATCATATTAAATAGACTATTTCTTCTTTTAAAAAAATTACTAACTTATGCTCTTGAGTAGCAAAAATTTTAAGAAACTT
This sequence comes from Trichodesmium sp. MAG_R02, assembly GCA_023356605.1. Lineage (GTDB taxonomy): Bacteria > Cyanobacteriota > Cyanobacteriia > Cyanobacteriales > Microcoleaceae > Trichodesmium. The sequence continues at coordinate 197 of JAKQYE010000061.1, forward strand.
TAAAAATAGTAAATTCAACGGATTTCCGAAAAAAACTAATTATAGTATTTACAATTTCCTAGCTGAATTTCACCATAGCTTCGGAAACCTTCCGGGTTTTGCAATTCTACTTCTAATTTTTCGATTACATTTGGTGGAATTCAACTTGGCCTCCCTCCTAAATTTTTCTTTGGTTATAGTAAAAGATTTAGTCCACCTGTAGGATATCTACCTAACAATTTTTGTACTGTTACTCGATTGCGTCTTAACATTATCCCAATTTCTTTTAGAGGTTTCTACTGTTTGAGTTTTCAGCCAGTAAATATAGTTTTTTTAAATTTATATTGAGACAAGTATTTATTGCTATAACTCGCGTTTGGTGCAGAAAAAGTTTTCCAATATAATTTGAAATGACTATAGTTTGAAGTCTTTCCTTTTCTTAAGCTGTACTCATACTTTTTAAAAGTTTTTTGAGAGTTTCTACTCATTCATTTATCTCAATTTTTACTACTCCTGACATGGGGCACTTTCTATAGTAATCCGCGCATAGGTTGTGGCAAATCAAAAAGTAGATAAAAAAGTTGAAACTCTTACCTGTTGACTGTTGCCTGTTGCTTGTTGCCTAAAAAGCAGTAAGATTTTTGCCACAAATAAAATAGGATTGCTATATGATAAATAACTTTTAAAAGTGTAGCTTAAGTTTATGAAATTGGTATTACATATCCAATGAACCTTGTTGTCAATAATCGACATTTGCTTAACAAAAATTAATAATAGCCCAAAACCCGACCGGGGGAGCAAAATTATTTTCAAAATTTGTCGAATATCTACAAGAAAATGGAACAAGGCTGAGGTTAGACCCCTCTATGAGTTATTGTTCAGGCTTTACTAAATTTGAGAGTTTAAGAACATCCGCGCTAGTATAGATTAAATAAGGGCTAAAAAACTGACAATGGTAACTTATATAGTTCTTGTAAAACAACAAACTTCTTAATTTTTTTATGATTAAACTAGCAAATTATAATATAACTAAACAAATTTATACAGGAACAAAAAGTACAGTTTATCGTGGAGTAAATACTATAAATCAAGAACCAGTAGTTATTAAACTTCTCAATAAACAATATCCTACCTTTTCTGAATTATTACAGTTCCGCCATCAATATACAATTACCAAAAACCTGAATTTGCCTGGAATTGCTAAACCTCTATCCCTAGAAAAATATGGTAATGGTTATGCCCTAATTATGGAAGATATTGGGGCAATCTCTCTTAAGATGTACTTAACTAATCGAAAACTTAACCTGCAAAATTTTCTGGAGCTGGCAATCTCAATAGTTGAAATTTTAGAAGATTTATACCATCATCAGATTATTCATAAAGATATTAAACCTTCTAATATTATAATTAACCCAGACACTAAAAATGTTAAATTAATTGACTTTAGTATCTCTACATTATTGCCCAGAGAAACTCAAGAAATTATCTACCCTAATGTTATGGAAGGGACTCTCCCATATATGTCTCCGGAACAAACAGGAAGAATGAATCGAGGTATCGATTACCGGAGTGATTTTTATTCTTTAGGTATTACATTCTATGAAATGCTCACAAACCAATTACCTTTTTCATCAAATGACCCCATAGAATTAATTTACTTTCATCTTGCTAAAGAACCTACTCCACCTACTGATTTAAAAAGGGAAATACCTTTAATGGTAAGTGATATTATTATGAAAATGGTCGCGAAAAATGCGGAAAAACGCTATCAGAATGCTCTCGGATTAAAACATGATCTAAAAAATTGTTTAAAATCTTGGCAAAAAACAGAAAATATTCCTCTATTTGAATTAGGAAAACAGGATATCTCTGCTCACTTCGGTATACCAGAAAAACTCTATGGTCGTCAAGGTGAAGTTCAGAGTTTATTAGATGCTTTTGAAAGAGTTACAGCAGGTGATAGTGAAATAATCTTAGTAGCTGGTTTTTCAGGAATTGGTAAAACAGCAGTAATTAATGAAGTTCATAAACCAATAGTTCGTCAACGAGGCTATTTTATTAAAGGTAAGTTTGACCAATTTCATATCAATATTCCTTTTAGTGCTTTTGTACAAGCATTTCGTGATTTAATGGGACAATTACTAAGTGAAACAGAAAATAAATTACAGAGGTGGAAGAGTGAAATTCTCTCAGAATTAGGTAAAAATGGGCAAGTTATTATTGAAGTTATTCCCGAACTACAATATATTATTTCTCCTCAACCTGCCGTAGAAGAATTATCAGGAAATGCGGCTAAAAATAGGTTTAATTTACTATTTTTAAAGTTTCTTAAAATCTTTGCTACTCAAGAGCATCCGCTAGTTATTTTTTTGGATGATTTACAGTGGGCAGATACTGGTTCTCTGAAGTTGATACAACTATTGATGAGCGATCAAAATAGTCAAAATTTATTATTGATAGGAGCTTATCGGGATAATGAAGTAAATTCGACTCATCCTCTAATATTAACATTAGAAGAAATCGTCAAGGATTCAGCTATTATTAATACTATTACTTTAAAGCCACTGGAATTAATTTCTGATTTAAACCCCTTAGTAGCAGATACGTTTCATTGTCCTCAAGAAATAGCATTGCCTTTCGCGAAGTTACTAGATCAAAAAACTAAAGGAAATCCTTTTTTTATTACTCAATTTCTCAAAGTATTGCATCAAGAGGAATTAATTACGTTTAATTATAAAGCGGGTTATTGGGAATACGATATTGCTCAAGTTGAATTATTGTCTTTAACCAATGATGTTGTAGAGTTTATGGCAGCTCGTATCCAAAAGTTGTCATCTGAGACTCAAGAGGTAATGAAATTAGCAGCTTGTATAGGTAATAAATTTGATTTAGAAACTTTAGCTATTATCTCGGAAAAATATGTTGTAGAAACAGCTAATAATTTGTGGCAAGCATTAGAAGAAGGATTGATTTCACCTCTGACAGAAGCATATAAATTCTATATTTCACAAGATTCAATTAAATTAAAAACTTTTAATAAAAGAGGAGCTGATGCTATTTATAAGTTTTTGCATGATCGAATACAGCAAGCAGCTTATTTGTTAATTCCAGAAGAACAAAAACAAGCGACTCATTTAAAAATAGGGAAATTGTTATTAGAAAATATACCAGAGACTGAAAGACAAGATGAAATTTTTAATATTGTTAATCAGTTAAATTATGGGGTAGAATTGATTGATAATGCTACTGAACAAGAACAACTTGCTGAGTTAAATTTAATTGCGGGAAAGAAAGCGAAGGCTTCTACTGCTTATGATGTTGCAGTTGATTATCTAAATACAGGTCTAGAATTGTTAACAGATCATAGTTGGGAAACGAATTATGAATTAACATTAGCTCTGCATGTACAAGCAGCTGAAATGAGGTATTTAATAGGTGAGTATGATCAGATGGAAAAATTAGCTGAAGTTGTATGCCAACAAGCTAAAAGTTTATTGGATAAAGTTCCAGTTTACATGACTAAAATTAAATCTGAATTTGGTCAACATGAAATTGTCAAAGGTATTGATCTAGCTATAATTGTTATTAAAGACTTAGGATTAGAATTATCTCCCATATCGGAAGAAGCAGAGTTGTTTGCTGCTATTGAAGAATTTCAGTCATTTATGAGCGATCGCTCTATTGAAGACCTCAAACAACTTCCAAAAATGACAAATCCTGAAAAGTTAGCCTTAATAGAACTCCTAGAGTTAATAGGAGCAGCAGCTTTTGTTCTGGGTTCCCCACTATGGCCGAGCATAGTTTTTGCTATGGTTACCTTATCTATGGAGTGGGGTAATACTCCTGTTTCTGCTTACGGTTACAGCTGTTACGGAATTCTCCTCTGGAAGAAGGGAGAAATTAAGGCAGCTTCTGAATTTTCTGAGGTAACATCTGGACTATTCGAGCGCTTCGGTGGAGATACTCTCAGAGGAATAACTGTAGTAAACCTCCATCTGCGTCATTGGAAAGAACATTTAGGAAAAACTTTACCCTTATTTCTAGAATGTTATTTCCTAGCTTTATCTAGAGGAGACTTTGAATTTGCTAGTTATAATATTTTTTTACACTCTTTTCATTCCTACTGTATTGGGTCAGAATTAACAGAAGTTTCTCTAAAGCTTAATAAGGCCATTGATGCTGTTCTTCAAATTAAACAAGAAGTTCCCCTAATATGGTTGCAAATGAATCAACAAACTATTCTGAACTTAAGCGATCGCTCTGAAAATACCTGTTTATTAATTGGTGAAGCTTTTAATGAGACAAAAACACAGCCTCAAGAAGATCTGGGACTAATATACTTATATTCCTATAAACTTTATTTATATTATCTGTTTGGCGACTACCAAGAATCTCTAAAATTTTGTCTCGTAGGACAAGCATATCTGAATCTAAATACTTCTGACTATACTCTCGTACTTTTCTATTTTTACGGTTCTTTAATTCGTCTGGCTCTGTACAATGAAGGTTCAGAAGAAGAACAACAACAGTGGTTAGAACAAGTCATCTCTAACCAGAAACAGATGAAAATTTGGGCGGACCATGCTCCTATGAACTTTTTACATAAATTTCATCTAGTAGAAGCAGAAAAATATCGGGTGTTTCATAACTATGTTAAAGCAATTGAACTTTATGAACAAGCGATCGCTGAGGCTACAGAAAATGAATATATCCAAGAAGTTGCCCTTGCTAATGAACTTGCAGCTAAATTTTACTTAGATTGGAATAAAGAAACTATTGGCCAAGCATATCTGATCAAAGCTTACTATGCTTATGCTCAGTGGGGAGCAGTTGCAAAACTCAAACACCTCAAAAAATGCTACGGCGATATCCTGCAACCCATACGGCAACGAAAACTAAGTTTGACTGGCAGCTTAACTAGTGAAACTGTAACAGATACGACCAGTGATACTGCTTTAGTGCTTGACTTCTACAGTTTAATAAAAGCTAATCAGGCAATTTCAGGAGAAATTAAACTAGAGAATTTACTCTCGGTTTTAATGCGAGTCACTCTCGAAAATGCCGGAGCTAAAAAGGGTTATTTAATCCTTCCTCAAAGGGAAAATTTGGTCATAGAAGCCGAAGCCATTATTAATAGCAACCTTGAGGGTAAATTACAACTAAAAGCACAACAGTCTATTCCTATTGACTCGACAAATAAGCTTTCTAATTCCCTTGTTTATTATGTTGCACGTACTCAACAAACTGTTGTACTTGATGATGCTACTAATGAACCTAAGTTTGCAGCCGATACTTACATTCAAATGTATCAACCTAAGAGTATTTTATGTATTCCCATTATTAATCTTTCTAAATTTATTGGCATACTATATCTAGAAAATAATCTGACAGTAGGAGCTTTTACCAGGGATCGCCTAGAAGTATTAAAATTTCTAACTACTCAAGCGGCTTTTTCCCTAGAAAATGCTAGGCTTTATGAAACCTTATCTATTGCTAAAGATCAACTTGAAGAATATAGTCATACCTTAGAGGATAAAGTTAAAAAACGCACTGAAGAATTAAATGAAAATAATATATATTTATCTGAAACTATCAAAAAATTACAAAGTACTCAAGCTCAATTAATTCAAACAGAAAAAATGTCTAGTTTAGGGCAGATGGTGGCAGGAATTGCTCACGAAATTAATAACCCCAACAATTTTATATATGGTAACATCAATCATGCTATCGAATATAGTAAAGATTTACTTGATTTAATCAATCTTTATCAAGAAGAATATCCTAATCCTACAAGTAAAATAGAAGATTTTTCTGAAAAAATAGATTTAAATTTTTTAACAGAAGATTTGCAAAAATTACTAAATTCTATAAAAATAGGAGCTGAAAGAATTAAAAATATTGTGCTATCTCTACGAAATTTTTCGAGATTAGATGAATCAGATATGAAGCCAGTAAATCTCCATGAAGGGATTGATAGCACTATACTAATTTTACAAAATAAACTCAACTATAGAATAGGAAGATTAGAAATTAAAGTCGTTAAAAATTATGCCCTTTTACCATTAGTAAACTGTTACGCTTCCCAGCTAAATCAAGTATTTATGAATATTCTAAGTAATGCTATTGATGCTCTAGAAGAGATGAGAAAAAATGATGGTGAATTAGAACAGCCTACTATTATCATTAGCACAGAAATAACCAAAAACCAGACTGTAGAAATTAAAATTGCTAACAATGGCCCTAATATTAGTAAGGAAAATCAAAAGAAGATATTTGATCCATTTTTTACTACTAAACCAGTCGGTAAGGGTACAGGTTTAGGTTTATCAATTAGTTATTCAATTGTTGTTGAAAAACACAAGGGCAAGCTAACTTGTAATTCCTCATTAGGGAAAGGAGTAGAATTTGTGATTGATCTTCCATTTAACCTATAAACAACTTAAGCATTCAACCATCGCCTATCAGCTATTACTTTTGCTTTGGGTTCAAAGCTGTATTAATTGAGCCAGAATTAAATCTTACAGGACTTTTTAGATTGATAAACCACATTGTCATAACCAAAACCTTGTAGGGACGTTCCATGGAACGTCCCTACTGTGGTCTACTAAAATGAAAACAGCTGTAAATACAAAATTCGACTTCTTTAACCTTGAATCTAACTTAAAAATCAATTATTATGGAACTATCTAACCTAGCCAACTCAAGTATTCTACAATTAAAATTATAGTTATTTAAGTTTTTGTGGATAGGGATAGAGTTAGCAAAGTCGCCCGCTTATGGGCGAGGCTTTAAACCCAAATTTTCCGTAAGTCCTAAGCAGTTTTAGAAATGGCAAATTTTTATGGCTTATCAATATGAACTTTGAGTCTCTCCGCTAAAATCTGAACATGGGGTTCAAGCATCATGGTAATATGATCCCCAGGAACAGTCTCAAGTTCCACAGAACGTTGAGAAAGTTGCTCCCAACCTAAACAAGAATTCTTTTGCAGTTGGTTGCGAATAGCATCAGTTACACCAATAGCGGTATTCCAAATACGAACATCACTACTACGGAAAAGAGTAATAGGAGTCGGATAAAGTTTTTCTGGGTGATAATCACCCATAGCATAAACACTGGCTTTTAAAACCTTGACAAAACCATGCACTTGTCTTTTAGCTGCCTCAGAAGGACGTATATGAAGCTTTTTCACTAATCGTTCCGTTACATAATTTAATTGCTCATCAGGAGAGAAAACTTTCAGATCATTGTAGGATATCTCTAAATTTTCCTTTAAAAAGTATTCAAATAACCTCACGACCTCACTCATATATTTAGTATCATCCCAACCCGCAATTATAAAACTACTAAATAAGGGAGCAGGAATATCAAAAACAGCAAGTAAACCAATTTCATCTCCCTGTTTTTGTAACTGTTGGGATATTTCAAAAGCTACTTGCCCACCAAAAGAATGACCGCCCAAAAAATAAGGACCTGTGGGCTGAATATTTTTTAATGCCTCAATATAGTCGGCAGCGATCGACTCAACATTTGTTTGAGGTTCTGCGCGATCGTCCATTCCCCGTGCTTGTAGTCCGTAAAATGGTTGGTCTTGACCGAGATGAAAGGCTAGAGAATGGAGATAAAATGCAGTCCCAACACCCCCAGGAATACAGAAAAAGGGAGGCTTAGAACCCTTTGGTTGAATTGCTATTACAGGATTGGCAAAACCCGAATCTAAGTTTCCATCTGCAACTAACCCAATATCATAATTTGCAAAAGGTTGTGGGGAAAGCACTTCTTTTGCCAGATAATAACCAAGAGCTTCAACTGTGGGATACTCAAAAATTAGTGTTGCCGGAAAAGAAGTTCCTAGACTATCTTGAAGAATATCGCTCAACTCAACAACCGTCAGAGAATCTAATCCCATACTAGTCAAAGGTTGTTCCCAGTCTAATTGAGATTGATTTACTTGGAGAATATTTGAGATTAAAATCTGAAGATGAGATATTAGTAATTCCTGACGTTTTTCGAGTGTGGTAGCTAAGAGTGTTTTTCTATCTAAGAAGGCTTCCTTTTTCTTTTCCAACAGATCAAATTCTTGGTAGATACTACTGCCAACAACATTAAGACTTTCCTCCATAAAACCTACTTTACAAGCATGACGCTGGATCTTGTTGCTAGAAGTTTTAGGAATAGTTCCTGTTTTCAATAATAATATCCCATAAACTTGTAACTGATGCTGTTGGGATACAGCTTGACGGATAGCGTTAACAACTTCATCTACATCCAGTTTATCTAAGTAACTTTCCTGAACTTCTTGAACAATGACCAGCCGTTCCTCACTTGCCACCTCTACAGAAAATGCTGCACCACAACTAGGTCGTAAAGCTTGATGACTTCTGTCTACAGTTAACTCAATATCCTGGGGATAATGGTTGCTACCTCGGATAATAATTAAATCTTTGAGACGACCAGTGACAAACAATTCATCATTGAGCAAAAATCCTAAGTCACCAGTCCTGAGAAACGGACCCTCTTTTGTATCTTTTAAGTAATTTTGAAAAGTTTCTGCTGTTGCTTGCGGTCTATTCCAATAACCTTGAGCAATACTAAGACTAGAAACCCAAATCTCTCCTACTTGGTCATTTGCACATTCGGTTAAGGTTTCTGGGTTAACAATGAGGATTTTTTCATCTGAACCAGCGCGACCACAACTAACAATTTTTTGGGTACTATCATTCTCGTCAAGTGCTACCAAAACCCGATTTTTAGTAAATTCAGCCTTGTCAACATTCAGAATAACTGGGGGTTCTGTTCTTAAGCCTAAACTAATACCAACAACACTCTCTGCCATCCCATAGCCTGCGGTTAGAGCCTCTGGGCGAAAGCCATAGGGTTGAAAAGTCTTGATAAACCGCTCAAATGTCTCCGCACGAATTGGTTCAGCACCACTAACAGCTAACTCCCAACTACTTAGGTCAAGCATTCCCCGTTCTTCAGGGGTTGTTTGAAAACAAACTAAGTCATAAGCAAAGTTAGGGGCTAGACTTTGAGTTGCTTTGTAACGAGAGATAGCCATTAGCCAACGGAAAGGTTTTTGCAGAAAATCCAATGGCGACATAATCTTAACAGGGAAGTTACCGTAGAGAGGTTGTAGAACTCCGACCATTAACCCTGTATTGTGACCAAAGGGTAACCAAGTAACTGTCGGACTTTCAGGTGTAATCTCAGATTGTTCATAGCCCATAGCTAAATTGTGCAGAACATTTTTGTGGGTGATCATTACCCCTTTAGGTTTTCCAGTTGAACCAGAAGTGTATTGAAGAAAAGCCAAAGTATCACCGTTGATATTAGGTTCTTGCCAATGGGACTCCAGATTTTGAGTAATAATATTATCGGTATCTAGCAACTGTATTGTGGCCAATATGGAATTTTGGGCAAAGCGACCCTTTAAGTAGGGTAATAGAGGTTTGGTGGTAAGAATAAACTTTGCTTGAGCATCCGCTACAATTGCTTCTAATCTTGAAAGGGACTGATCAGGACGGGGTGGATAGGCAGGTATAGCGATCGCTCCCCCATACAAACAGCCAAAAAATCCGGCCATCAATTCTAGTCCAGGAGGGTACAACAGTAAGACTCTTTCACCTTTAGCATCTAGGGACTGAAGATTTGCTCCTATGGCTTTAGCCTGTTGTTCTAATATTTGATAGGTAAGACTATCGGCTTCTGTTTCACCATCTTGGAGAAAAGTATAGGTTTTTTGTTCAGGCTGATGTAGGGTTCTATGGTGTAGGAGGTCTATTAAAGTATTAAATTGCATAATTAACTAAATTAATCTAAAAAAATCTGTCAGGTCAATAGGATTCAGAGAAGATATTCTTTGTCAATGATTGTTAGGATAAGCTGGCCGTAAGTTTTATCTAGCTTTTTACATTTTCTATATTACTAACGCAAACCATTATTAATAGCATCAAGAATTTCATTATTTGAATAAAGTTCAAAAATACCATCTTTCTGAAAAAGTTTTTCTACAAAACCATTAGTTCCAAAATATGCAATCACAGAACCTAAATTTCCTTCAACAATTATATTATTGTTACAATCATCAAATGCTATCAACTCAAAAGATATAGGCCCATAGGGGCCCTTATATTTTATAATTCTAACTTTAATATTATGACCACTGAGACCTTGAAATTTTCTACCTATATTATTCCCTCCACTATTATTCCCTCCACAAAAACTTGTCCAAATAGACGGGAACAAGGGCGCATCATCAAGATATAAAGGTTCTCCATTAATTTTTTGAGCAGCGGTGGTTAAATCTTTTAATAAGCGATTATCTTTAGATACTCTTAATTGTGCTATCTGTTTACCATCAAGACCTGTCAAATTTTTACCAGATATTTCCTGAATTTCTATGGCACTAATTCTATCAACATTCAATAATACTGATGTAGCCAAACCAGCAGCAACAAAACCTAAATGCTTAACTAATTTATTCATATTAATTTTTTGTCTTTTATTAGAAGTACACAGTTACACAGTATCATAATATGTCCAGTCAGAGAATAATTTTATAGGTCAAATGTCTCATATAGTCTTGCTCCTAGTAATAAGCTTTGCTTTTCACAATAACATAGAGTTGATAAGTCAGAACTTACGCCTTATTAGTTATAATACCTGACAAATTGTCAATTATTATGTTTATCAAAATCCGAGTGAGGATGGTTATTAAACAGAGGTAATTTGAATCAAAAATAATTTTGTTATTCCTGTTAAATTTTCTAATTATATGGTTTAGTTTGCTTGATGTAAATTTTCCCACCCTAATCAACTATAGGTCAGAGCTTGGAGTTAGTTTACACAACTTAATATAGTTAAGCTTTTTTGTGCCTACCTACTTAACTAGATACAAATATATAAGGAGAAGAACTTCAACGGCGTTGGTAAATATTGTTGCTCATATGGAATTCTGGGCAAAGCGACCCTTTAAGTAAGGTAATAGAGGTTTGGTGATCAGAATCAACTTTGCTTGAGCATCTGCTACAATTGCTTCTAATCTTGAGAGGGACTGATTAGGACGTGCTGGATAGGTAGATATAGCGATCGCTCCCCCATACAAACAGCCAAAAAATCCGGCCATAAATTCTAGTCCAGGGGGGTACAACAGCAAGACTCTTTATTATCAGAAACTACTAAGTTTTATCAAAATGTTTGGAAGTGAAAGCCTTGTATTTATTTATGAATCAGGATTTTAAGATAATTAAGACTGTATTTATGCCTGGTCAAAAAAAGGGGGGAAATTTTTATGGTGAGCAAGATATAAAAGGATGTAAAAGAGAAAATTTAGTAGCCGGAAGAAGAAAAAAGGAAAAAAATTTAATAGCACTAATTATATTTAAAGAAACCCTAAATGCCCTGGGATTTGAACAATGGTTAGATCAATATTTATTACCATCATTAAAAAAAACAGTGTACTAATTATGGGTAATTCACTAATTCATAGAAAAAACGTTATTAGAGAATTAGTAGAAGCAGGGGATAATCAATTACTATTTTTGCCAAAATACTCTCCAGATTGAAATGACGTAGAACATAATTTTAGTTCATTAAAAATAGCTATAATATATTCACCTATCAATACATCTCGAGTTGGAAATTATTCGTAATTATTATGCTAAATAGTGTATCATTATTATTTAAAATGACTATAGCTTTCAACTAGCTTGTCGCCCCATAAAGAAAGCTATAGTTGTTTAACTTTAGATTGAGATAATTTCTTTTTGCTATGAAAGTATTTCAGCAAGAAATATGTTTCATTCTTATTTTAAAAAAAAACTATAATCATTTGACATATCGGATTTAGGATAGCTATAGTACATTCAATAGTTTACAAAAATTTACAAAAATCTTCCATTTTCCCTTGCACATTTTTATCATTCTTGATTAGACTTAAATTATAGTTCTCACTTAAGTTACCTTGCTGTCAAAATAAGGAGTGTATTTTTATAGTATTAGCACCATGCCCATCTTTATCTTTATCTTTATCTTTATCTTTATGTGAATGGCCATCATACTCACAAGTATTTTGGGATAATTTTTAAATTAGAAGTCCCTTAAAGACCGAAAGAGCAGAAACTTTTATAACATAAGTGATAAAAAACATAAATTTTCTGCTTGCCGACTCACTAAAAGAAAAAAACCTGTGTTCAAGCAGATTGAGATGCTAAGAATTGATATGACCCTTGAAAATCAGCAATTTAGCCATTTCATTTCTATTTCAAACGACTATGTATGTCTATCTGCTCAGAGCTATTCAATAAACCAAAGTTTCAATGAATATTACGAAATTAAAGACATGGAAAATTTCATAATCAACACACCAACTTTTGCTAGTTATCTGGGATTTTCAGCTCTATGTACCTATATCATTACTTTGCTACCGACAATTCTCAGAATAGTTTTTCCAGTTACTAAAAATACTAGTGTTCCCAAAATATTACTCAAATATCGCCGTCAAATAGGAGTAATATCATTTGTCTTCGGAGCTTGTCATGGCATCTTATTGTTTATGAAAAGAAATTTTGATGTCTTTGATATCGATTCATATTTTATTTATTTACAAGGAATAGTTATACTAGCTATTTTCACGCTTTTAGCGGTCACTTCTAATAACTGGAGTATGAAAAAGTTGAAAAAAGATTGGAGAAAGCTACATTATTTAACTTATACATTAATGTTCCTTTTAACTTGGCATATCAGTGACAAAATGTTTGGCAAGTGGAGTTACCTTACACCACTAGGAATAATCGGCAGTATAGGAATAACCGTTTTATTCTTAATCAGAAAATGGATTGAATATAAGAAAAAAAAGGGAGCAAGAAGTAGTTAATAGAGGTTTTTTACTTTCTGGTTGTAACAAGATTTGGAAAACACCGAAGACAAGAAAGTAAGTAATGCCAGATAAACCTGACTATGTAAGGAAACATTTATAGAGTCGAAACCATTGATATTGCTTCCTTGCACTTCATGCCAATCCCAATGAGATATAGTCCTGTTTAAAAAGAGATGGAAAATTTTTTCTGCTGAAACGCGAGTTATAGCAAGAAAGACTTGTCTCAATCTAAATCAGAATGACTATACTTGTAAATTTTCAATATTTACTCCTTCTTACTTCTCCCTTCTTTTCCCAGACTCAGAGATTTTGCATAGCATATTCCTAGCATTTGTAATAAACATTTAGTTAAATTCCTGCTATGAATAAATTCGAGAGTTGAAGAATGTCCTAATAGTCACCGCGACTGCTAGAACTTATAACTAATAACTGATAACTGACTTTAAATCTACATCATTAAACAATTATGCAATCAAAACAAGTTCTCTGGAATCCTGCTAAAACAATAACTATAACAGCATTAACTACAGCAATAGCAACAAGTCTTGTCATTAAAGGAATAGATTTTCCAGGTTTGCTGTTAAGAACATTCAAACAAAACAACTATACAGTGACAAACATCAGGAAACCACTGCAAACTTTATCAGGTCATTCAACTTGGATCTATGCAGTTACCATTAGTCCAGATGGAGAAACCATAGCCAGTAGCAGTTATGATGGCATAATTAAAATTTGGCATTTACCGACAGGTAAACTTATCCATAGTATAGATGCTCATACTGATACTGTTGATTCTTTAGCAATAAGTCCTGATGGGAAAATTTTGATTAGTGGTAGTTGGGATGATTCTGTGAAGTTTTGGAATCTCAGTGATGGAAATCTGATTCGCAGTATTAACCTTAACTCTGATGATATTAAAGCAGTAGCGATCGCTTCTGATGGAGATACTCTAGCAATTGGAAGTTATAGGGGTTTTATTAAATTATGGAGTCTAAAAACAGGAACAGAAATTTTGCATTTTCAGCATTCTAGTCCGGTTATTTCCTTAGCTTTTAGTCCCGATGGGCAAACTTTAGCTAGTGGTGATCAGAATGGAAAACTCAAAATATGGGAAGTAAGAACAGGAAAAGAAAAGTATAGTTTAGCTGCTCACGATCGCCCTATTTGGTCAATTGCATATCATCCTAATGGAGAAACTATTGCTAGTGGCAGTCAAGATCGAACTATAAAGCTATGGCAACCAAAGACAGGCAAAAAAGTTGGAACTTTCAATGGGCATTCAAATGCAGTTTTTTCCATTGCTTTCAGTCCGGACGGAAAAACTTTAGTTAGTGGTAGTTACGATAGCCAAATTATTTTGTGGGAGGTGGAGACTCAAAAACTAATAGAGAAATATAAAAGTCACACTAAACCTGTTTGGTCTGTTGGCTTTACTCAAGACGGGAAAACTCTTGTAAGTGGTAGTGCTGATAAAACAATTAAGATATGGCCTGTTTCTCCAACAAAATCACTTCTTAAGTCAAATGTGGAAAATAATGAATGTGAAGCTGGCAAGTGTGAGGCCAAGTCTGAAATGATTCCAGTAGAGGTTCAGGAAATAACTAAACTAGAAAATTGAAATCAAAAGTTGTATCAGCAAATTGATGTTAGCTGGCAAGAAACTCCTATATGGTATGAGGATTTGGAATATCAAGTTAGGGTAGATATTGATGGAGCGATCGCTAGTTATAAACCGATGAATCAATCTGCAAAAGATTATGTTTTGGAAACTCCTCTACCCAGGTTAATGAAAACTGTGCGCAAACCTGTTTCTCAAAAACCATTTGGAAAATTTAGAGTCATATTGACCCCAAAAGGAGTATTAGAGGTTAGTCCTTGGTGGGGTTGGGGAAAACGAAAATTCTGACATATTCTATTTAGTATTTAGTCAATTGATTGAATGGTTTAAATTGTATCAGTATTTCCTATTATTTAGCTACAAATAGCCCTTTAAAGTAGGAGAATGTTTGGTTGATCAACCATAAGATAATTCAAATTTGTACTTTTGCCAGAGGTCTATAGCAATCCTATTTTATTCGTGGCAAAAATCCCACTGCTTTTTAGGGAACAGGGAACAGGGAATAGAGAATAGGTAAGAGTTTTAAAATTTTATTTACTTTTTTGATTTGTCGCAACCTATGCGCGGACTGCTATATTAACATCCTTTATAACCTTGGATTATCCAAATGATCTACAAACAGCAAAAAGATCAAAAACTAATTCATATTCAGTTGCCAGGAATACTCCATCAAAAAATAAAACGGTATCCAAAAGCTCAGGAAAAAAAAGTCTCTCAGGTAATACGAGATTTTATAGTTTTACTTCCTAATGTAGCCCCTCAAACTATAGAGGAAACTAATAACAATAATTAAAGTCATGGCTAAAAAGAAATTTAATGACTATGGTGAAGTAAAAATCAAAAAAGAGCTAATTGAAATGTGGTGAAATGTTCTGTTATCAGTAAAAACAGGTACTATATTAAAACCAGGCACTCCTGAGTATTGAATAGGTAAATAGTTATTACTGAGAAAACATCGGATTATCCAAATGATCTACAAGGGGTTAACGGTAAAATGTTTGCAGCACAGAAACATTGCCCGCTAGATACTTACCTCACGGGCAGTGGGAAGTGCTATATATTCAACTCATTTACCGAAAAATTGAGTCTAAAGCCTCACCCATAAGCAGACAACTCTTTAGTTATTTTTTTTGAATACATATATTCTCCAAGGATAAAATGAGACCTAACAGTTTCAACTTTTACTAGAGTATAATCGGATTTTTTTTAGATAGGAGTTCCTAAAATGTCATCTTCTTCAACCAAGTCTACTCTCTGGAATTTTGCTCCTAACTTCTGCAATTTAATTTCTAGTTGTTCGTAGCCTCGTGTCAGGTGTTGTAGACCCTGAAATGTTGTTTCCCCTTCTGCTGCTAGGGCTGCTAATATCAAAGCAGCAGAAGCTCTAAGGTCAGTACCAATTACTGGAGCAGCAGATAACTTAGGTACACCTTGGACAACAGCATGACTTCCTTTCACCTTAATATTAGCACCCATTCTATTTAGTTCAGAAACATGGCGCATACGATTCTCAAATACTGTTTCTCTAACATAACTACTTCCAGAACAAACACTTAGCAAAGCCATAAATGGAGCCTGCATGTCTGTAGGAAAACCGGGATATGGTTGAGTTTCAATATCAGTAGGTTTCAATATTTCACTAGGTAAAATGTGTAAGCTATCAGATGTTTTCTGTATAACTTTTGCTCCTACCGATTGAAGTTTAGAAATAACTGCACTCAAATGTTTTGGCACTACTGGCGAAATACTTATCTCTGAATTAGTAATCGCACCAGCTATTAAAAATGTACCAGCTTCTATTCTATCAGGGATAATGGTATAGTCTACAGAGTGTAGTTTTGGTACTCCAGATATCACTATAGTCTTTGTGCCGGCACCAAAAATATTAGCCCCCATAGCTATACATAGATTAGCCAAGTCTTCTACTTCTGGTTCTTGAGCTGCATTTTCAATAATTGTTTCTCCTTCTGCCAAGGTAGCCGCCATCATTAAAGTTTCAGTGGCTCCGACACTGGGATAGTCAAGGTGAATTTTTGCCCCTTGTAACCTTTTTTTACTGCTACTAATATAAGCGTTAACCATGCCATGTTCAATATGAACCTCGGCTCCTAGAGCTTGCAAACCTCTAACATGAAGGTCAACAGGTCTAGTGCCAATGGCACATCCACCAGGTAGTGGTATGCGAGCTACCCCTAGTCTAGCCAAAATAGGACCTATAGCAAAAAAGCTAGCACGCAACTGTCTAACTAATTCATAAGGAGCTTCTGCATTATCAATAATACTTGCATCTATATCTAAAGTAAAAGTATTAGTATTATGTTTGATTTTTACTCCCAATGCAGATAAAACTTGTCCCATTATGTTAATATCTGCTAGACATGGGATTTGACGCAAACGGCAAACACCCGAAGAAAGCAGTGTGGCTGCCATTGCAGGGAGGGCCGAATTTTTAGCACCACTAATATTAACGTTTCCTTGTAAACGAGAAGGACCACAAATTTTCAGTATTGACTGATTGAGAGGGGATAACTTGGGATTATCGGTTTCTGCTATTGAATTTAATTGTTGATTGATGGCTAATTCCTTCCTCAATGGCATAAGTTATTGATTTTAATTTTGGCTCTTGATTCTACTGAAAACTTAGAAAATGTCTAGAGATTGACAAGTTCTTTTGCTTAATCCAGATTTCCCAGAAAATTTACATAGATCCAGAAAAATTGTAGGGATTTAAAGTTAAAGACTACTACCTATTACCGTATAGTCTAATTTATTTTGAGCTAGATTAAAGTAGGAATTGTTTAATTCTCGGGCTAGAATTAGGACAAAAAAACTAGGAGGACTAGGAGAACAAGGATGACCACCATTATTTGTTCTGATTAAATTATTTCCAATGATGGGGTTTGGGGGACAGTTTTTATCTATTCTGGTATTTATTGCTGAAAATGCTGGACATAAAACCATAGCAGTAAATCCTCACAAAAAAAGAGCCAAAATCGCTCAAATTATAGTGAAAGAGTCCCGAATATTTATCTCAAAGAACTCATTCTTGCCCATATTGTGACATAGTGATAGACCGGGAGACAATAAATATAAAAAATAGGGTTGCACGGCATTGGGTCTTTAATCTTCCAGGAGTCCAGCCTCCTGAGGGGGACTGGAAAGGAAGAAGCCCACATATTTAGGGTCAGCTTAGTTTGGGAGTATGTCACTCAGACCTTATTTTTTGGTCAAAACGATAGTTCCTTAGTACACAAGTCGAGATAGTTGATGAAAATAGGTATTCCAAAGGAAATTAAGGATCAGGAGTTTCGTGTGGGATTAACTCCTGCAAGCGTTAGGGTTTGTACAGAAGCAGGTCACCAGGTGTTTATAGAGACAGAAGCTGGTTTGGGTGCAGGTTTTAGTGATAGTGATTATCTTCAAGCAGGCGGGCATATCTCATCAGATACTGGAGAGGTTTGGAATTGTGAAATGATAGTTAAGGTTAAGGAACCTTTATCATCAGAGTATCAGTTTCTCAGATCAGAACAACTACTATTTACCTATTTGCATTTGGCTGCGGATCGGAAGTTAACTGAAAGGTTAATTGAAAGTGGTGTTATGGCGATCGCCTATGAAACAGTAGAGTTATCTGACCAAAGGCTACCTTTATTAACTCCTATGAGTATAATAGCTGGACGTTTGTCTGTACAATTTGGGGCCAGATTTTTAGAAAGGCAGCAAGGTGGTAGAGGTGTTCTATTAGGTGGAGTTCCTGGTGTTAGCCCTGGCCAGGTTGTAATTTTGGGAGGAGGAATAGTTGGTACAGAGGCAGCTAAAATCGCTGTTGGCTTGGGGGCAAGAGTCCAAATTTTGGATATTAATTTGGAAAGGTTGGCTTATTTAGAGACTGTATTTGGCTCAAGGGTAGAGTTACTATATAGCAGTTCTTCTTCTATAGAAGCAGTAGTAGCAGATTGTGATTTACTTGTTGGGGCCGTTTTAGTCCCTGGTCGTCGTTCTCCAGTATTAATTCCTAAAAGTTTGGTAGAGCAGATGCGTTCTGGCTCTGTAATTATTGATGTGGCCGTGGATCAAGGTGGTTGTGTGGAAACTCTTCGTCCTACTTCTCATACAAATCCTACTTATCTGGAATTAGGTGTCGTACATTATGGAGTACCTAATATACCTGGAGCAGTTCCCTGGACAGCTACTCAAGCTTTGAATAATAGTACTCTACCTTATGTATTGCAGTTGGCCAAGTATGGCCACAAAGCTTTAGAAATGAATCCGGCATTGGCTAAGGGATTGAATGTTAAAAAACATGTTTTGGTTCATCCTGCTGTTCGAGAAGTATTTCCTGATTTAACTGCTTCATGAAACCTATACAAACCTAGACAGACTTGCTGTTCAATTCCTGCTTCACTGTAATTTTTAATTCAGCGTCGGGATAAAAGTCGGGACCTTTGACGTCCTCCCCAGCCTTAAAGCCCCCAAAATACTAATTTTCTCAGCCTTGTTGGACCGAAAACCAGGTACTTCTATCGAAAAAAAAAGGCTAATACCTTTATGTTTCAATACTTTTACATTTAATCAGCTCCCCCTATTTATGACTTTTGAAATAGCTATTATGTAGTTGAAGTGAACGGTACCAAGGGACTTCTTGATGTCTAATTTAGGTAGATTTCAAATGTTCGCTTAGGTCACACATCAGTCCACACTGTTTCACCAAGTCTCTCAAATAATTGGAGTTTAGACTAATTATAGTTTGCCTGAAACTTGCCGAGGGAGAATAGCAGCATTAGCTAAATACACTAAAATCCTTTACTTATAAGCATTGTAATTACTTGTAAGTTAGTTTGACTGAGTCTATGCTATGGCAAAATTTAAGCGATCGCAAGATTTTGGGAGGAGTTTGAATAATGCAACCCTAACCCAAACTCACCAAAAAAAAACAAATAATATCTATCACTTATTTTATGGCCAAAACTTATATGATCCTTTGGATCTAGGTTTCCAGTTTTCCTTACTTCTTAGTAGATTATTTGAAGACCCCAAAATTTAGTCTAAACTCCAAAAATAACATAAACAGGTCAAAATAAATGAGAATATTCTCAATAAGCTGGGTTTTATGAAGTTTTGTAACAATATTCCAGATGGGAAATTACAAAGACAATATAGAAAAACCTTAGTTTTACCTATAAGAAAACATTGTGATTGACAAATTTGAATAGATAAGCGACAATTATAATTCCTCACCAAGCGGAACTGGCGGAATTGGTAGACGCGCTAGATTCAGGTTCTAGTGTTCGTAAGGACTTCCGGGTTCAAGTCCCGGGTTCCGCATTCTACCTTTAAGCCTTGAACTATATTTCCGGAAAGCTATTGATCTAAAAAGAGCTTGGGTATGGAAAGTCTTTTTGTTGAGATAAGGAGTAGGGAGTAGCTCAGAGTCAGGATGAATGGGAATTATAGAGAAGGTGGTCGAGCATAATAGTAAGAGTGATTTTTCTATTATTTGCTACCCCAAAACCTTCACTTTTTCAGCTCGCTTCAATCGAAGAAAGGGCACCTTTTAAGGACTATTAATTGCTTATACCTTTATCTGTAAATACTTTTGATCGCTAAACCCTAAAATACAAATAGAAATGCTTAAATACATTTGAGTTGGGATACTTTAAATCATAAATTAGTAGAGAAGTGTCTATGGAAAATTAATTACCATTATTTCTAACAAAATTACAGGAAATCTACCCTTTTCAGTTTGAAAGTAAAACTATTTGTAATTAATTCTGCATAACTACTTACAAATATAATGGATAGGAAAAAGGAAAATAGAAAAAATAATAGTAAAGTAGTCGACAATAATACTAATTACTTATATTCAATATCAAGGTTATTTTTGACAGGATCTAAGTCTAGGAATACTTTTAATAATCGGCAAAACACCTCCAACATTTCTGATCCATAAAAAGTCTTCTAATTCTATTTCACTTATAAAATAAAAATCCTAAATAAGAGATAAAAAATTAACAGTGCTGACCAGTTTACAAAATCCTTTGGTGAAGCAAACCCGACAACTTCACCAATCAAAAGGGAGGCGGGAAAAGCAATTGTTTCTAGTTGAAGGAACTCATCTCCTAGAAGAAGCTTGTAGGAGAGATTACCCTCTCGTAACTGTCTATTATACACCTGAATGGCAAGAAAAACACAAGTCTTTATGTGAATTAGTGTCCCAAAAAGCTCAAAGGATAGAATTGGTAAGTGCCAGGGTTATTCAATCTCTTGCTACTACAGTTAATCCTGATGGAATAGTGGCTATAGCACCACAAAAACAGACAAATTTTCTGAAGATTACGACCTTGGGAGTTGCTTTAGATAAAATTCA
This sequence comes from Trichodesmium sp. MAG_R02, assembly GCA_023356605.1. Classification (GTDB taxonomy): domain Bacteria; phylum Cyanobacteriota; class Cyanobacteriia; order Cyanobacteriales; family Microcoleaceae; genus Trichodesmium. The sequence continues at coordinate 21,039 of JAKQYE010000061.1, forward strand.
AGACCCTGGTAATTTGGGAACTATAATTAGGACGGCTGTAGCAACAGATATAGATGGTTTATTTGTGAGTAGGGATAGTGTAGACTTGTATCATCCTAAAGTGGTTCGGGCATCAGCCGGGGAATGGTTTAATTTACATAAGGCAATATCTGAAGACCTAAAGGATGAAATATTACAACTACAAGGTCAAGGTCTACAAATTTTAGCGACTGTTCCAAATTCAAATATTAACTATTGGGAAATAGACTTGCGAAAACCTACAATAATAGTTTTGGGAAATGAAGGTTCTGGTATTTCTACAGATTTAATTGATTTGGCTGATTATTCTGTGAAAATTCCTTCAAGTAATGGGGTAGAATCTTTGAATGTCGCTATAAGTACAGCTATAATTTTGTATGAGGTTCAACGTCAACGTCAAACTTAATCAAAGTAGGCACACTTTGGTAAGTGTTAATCCCAAACAAATCTCCAACTCTCTTTTATTTATGAATTGTAAATACGTCGATGTTTTTATCTAATCACTCAACAAAACGATAAGATATTGCTGTCAGAAATGCTTCCAAAGTATCAGTAAAGTTTCTTAACGGTTTGTGAGCCTACCGCCTTCTTATATCTCCAGCTTGTAGTTGGACTCGAGTCCTATCTACAGTTTGGGCTAAAGCTCAACTACAAACAATAACTTTTTATCACGGACTATCCGGACATGATATTAACTGATGCCAGATTATAAAAGCGTCCTAAATGGCCATTATATAAAGATAAAAAGAAGGGGAGAAATATTTTAGTTTATACAAAATAGGGGATTAGTAAACCTCAATTAGTAAAAAAATCAGAAAATATTACTGTCAAAAACTGAGCTATTTTTTGATAGTAAAATTAATTATGATTCTCACAGAATAAGTCAGAATTGTTCCTCTGGTTAATTACTATGTTATGGAAGTGGTTTACGAATCCGTTGAAGTGAAATTAAATTTGTCAGAATATGATGTAGCTTATGTAGATAAGGAAAGTGAATAATTGGGGTACTGTAACATCAAATCAAAAAGGTTTTTAACCCTTAATTATTAACGGCAAACCCGTCAAATCAATCAATCAATTCTAGAATAAGAAAAAGGGTAAACTACAATCATAATTAAAAGATGCTAAAAGTAGTAATCGAATCAAAATATTATCGACAAAAAGAAATTTAAAGATTGATGATTATCTACATAAGATATGCAGATATATTATTAATGGTCTGATAAAGAACCAGATAGGAATTTTAGTAATAGGAAATAACCCTAACTGGAAACTAAGGTATATAGTTATTTTAAATAAGAATGAGGCAATATTTAGCACAATAATTACGAATAATTTCCAAATCGAGATGTATTGATAGGTGAATACATTCTAGCTCTTTTTAATACACTAAAGTTATGTTCTATGTCATTTAAATCAGGAGAGTATTTTGGCAAAAATAGTAATTGGTGACCCCCTGGTTCTACTAAATTTTCTAATAACGTTTTTTGGTATTCAACACCTGGAACCTAGTACTTATCTTAATTTCAGGTTAGCTTTTACCCCGGAATGCTAATTTTATCTCTAACTTGATATTCTCTATAAACCCTAACTATCTTTTGGCTTCTCTGTAGAAAATTTTCACCCAATTCATCCCTTGAATAAGTAGAACATATCTACTTAAAAAAAAGAAAATTAGGATAAGTTGTAATTTTGGCAAACAGAAATAGAGACCGTAAACTTAGAAGTGTTTATAATTGATGAGTGTCATTTTCTATGGGGAAATGTATTAGGTTATGCTTGGGGAAGAACAGACTAAAAATGTCAAATATAGACGAACTTATTATGGAGCATGATTACTATAAAACAAAGGATTTTATTGTTCAAGAAGAATTAAAATTGGAAGTTTTGAAAAATCTATCTAAAAAAAATTAATTACTAAAAATGAGAATAGGATTATAATCTAAGTTTATGCTTTTTTAATCGAATATTTACTGATTTATTTGATAATAATTTACTATTTAAACTTAACTATTTTTAGCTAATCATTGATTTTTTTTATTCAGAGGCAGATGGTGGTTGGTGTTTCTTCTTTGTCTGAAGATATTCATCTATGTCAGCGATCGCTTCTTCTAACTCTAATAAATTAAATTCTCCATCAGACTGATATTCTTTCGACTTTTTATGGGTATTGGCGAGTTCGGAATTATCTTCCTCAGTTTTAGTTTCTGGTAGAGCAATATCAAGTTGTTTATCAAAGTTATCCATAAATGTTTTTGCTGCTATATTACGAATGTCTATTTCTTTTTTATCCATATTAATTATCCTCTCAATACTTTTAAGTTAACAGTTAAACTGAGGATTAATCAGTTGACTTAGATAGAGACATTAGAAGTAAAATATACAAGGCACGAGGTCCCTATTCTAAGGTAGTTGATGCTTTATTGCTTCATAGGTAAGTCCTGAGTCTAAAATATTGGGCCTAAGATTAAATTTATTTCATTTCATTTCCAGCTTATTGTATTTTGACAGTTCCTACTAATCACGAGGTAGGGATTCTAGGATAAACGACTCACAATCACTTAACAGGATGTCTCCAATTAACCCAGAGGGCGCGTCTCCCCCAAGGATAAGTGCAGTATACCCTACCTACGTAGTGCTTTTTTTTAGGATGTTTCTTTAGGTCAAAGAATATTTTTCTATAAATTTAGTAACCATATAACATAGCTGACCACGACTAAAAAACTGAGTATGCCCTTGTCAAAGATATTACTATACTGATTAATCTGAGAACATTGATATGCTAAAGAAGCACTTGAGGCTAAAATATTTTTTGAAAATATCATGACCTTAGCTTAATGGTAGAGTCAAAGAAGATTGCTGTGAAATTTTAGAAATTGAGATTTTAGAAGATATATTGAAAGCATTCATTGGGAATGAAATCCACCTTTGTTTCACCAACTGATGCAAGTGGTTTTCATTTAACAATATTTTCAGCTTCTGAATTTATGAGTCAATCTGCAATTTATTATGGACATGTAAGGAATTTTAAAATTGTATGAAAAACCAGGATAAGTTCATCTGATTGGATTTGATAGATAGTTTTACTTAGAGAATTTATTATGATTTGTGAAGCTAAATTAATTTCTAGGGAGATAGGCTAAAGAAGTTAAAAAATTCCTAATAATTATGTTTAGCTACATCCGGAGAAACTCCTCTTTATATTATCGTTTTTGCAAACATACCAAGGATTTTTAGAAAACATAGATGACTCAAGAATTTGATTATGACTTAATAATTATCGGCGCTGGTGTCGGTGGACATGGTGCAGCATTACACGCTACCAGTTGTGGCCTAAAAACAGCTATTGTAGAAGTAGCAGAAATGGGTGGTACTTGTGTTAACCGAGGTTGTATACCATCTAAGGCACTTCTAGCAGCATCTGGTAAAGTTCGGGAGTTACGGAATGCTCACCACTTAAAAACCCTGGGCATTCAATTAGATAATGTTTCTTATGACAGACAGGTTATTGCTTCTCATGCCAGTAACATTGTTACTAAGATAAGAGGTGACATGACTAATAGCCTTAAGCGTTTAGGTGTAGATACAATTATAGGTTGGGGTCGGGTTGCAGGAAACCAAAAGGTTACGGTTAAGACCAAAAAGGGAGAAGAAAATTTTACTGCTAAAGATATTATTCTTGCTCCTGGGTCAGTACCTTCTGTTCCTCGTGGGATAGAATTAGATGGCAAGACGGTTTTTACCAGCGATGATGCTCTTAAATTAGACTGGTTGCCACCTTGGGTTGCTATTGTTGGTAGTGGTTATATCGGATTAGAATTTTCTGATATTTACACTGCCCTTGGGTGTGAGATTACAATGATTGAAGCATTAGACCAGTTAATGCCTACTTTCGATCCAGATATAGCTAAGATTGCACAAAGGGTTTTAATTACTTCAAGGGATATTGAGACTAAAGTTGGCAAGTTAGCCATGAAGGTAGTTCCTGGGTCTCCGGTTATTATTGAACTTGCGAATGCTAAGACTAAAGAAGTAGAAGAGGTTTTAGAAGTAGATGCTTGTCTAGTTGCTACAGGTCGCATTCCCTATACAAAAGATTTGGGACTTGATTCTGTAGGGGTAGAAACTGACCGAGGGGGCTTTATTCCGGTAGATAGCAAGATGGCTGTTTTGTCAAGTGGTGAATCAGTACCTAATTTATGGGCGATCGGTGATGCTAATGGAAAAATGATGTTAGCTCATGCGGCATCTGCTCAAGGAATAACGGTGGTGGAAAATATTTGTGGTCGTTATCGGGAGGCAGATTATCTGAGTATTCCAGCGGCCGCTTTTACTCATCCAGAAATTAGCTATGTTGGTATGACAGAACCAGCAGCGAAAGATTTAGGCCAAAAACAGGGGTTTAAAGTAGCAAGTGTCAGAACTTATTTTAAGGGTAATTCTAAGGCGATCGCTGAAAATGAAACAGATGGTGTTGCTAAAGTAATTTATCGTCAAGATACAGGAGAATTATTAGGGGTACATATTATTGGCCTTCATGCCTCTGATTTAATTCAAGAGGCTGCAAATGCTATAGCTAACAAGCAATCTGTTAATAAGTTATCTTTTAATGTGCATACTCATCCTACCTTATCGGAAGTTTTGGATGAAGCATTTAAACGAGCCACTGTTCACTAGCTATTAACTTTTAGGAAATTGCTGGAATAGTAAATTTAATAAAACTAATACTATTAAATTAAATACCCTAAAATATGAAGCTAAAATAAAATAGAAAATTACACATAAGAAATTCTAACCTGGTTTCATATTATTGGGATATACCCGTGGCGGGCCAGATGCCCGCACTACAGTATCAAACTTAGAAATGAGTAAGCTGTTTACTATTTAGATTGCCTATTCTAATAAGAACCAACTTAAGCAAAATTTTGTGAGGCAAGGATTTGGCTATTTTAGTAAAATTTACAATACCTCAAACAAAAATGCTTAACAACTTATAGTTATTTTAATTTAAATTGAAACAAGTATTTATTGCTATAACCCGCATTTCAGCAGAAAAAGTTTTCCATCTCTTTTTGAAATGACTATAACTTACAGTATGAAGTTTATGTATTATACTCAAAGGCTCAAAATTTTTAGCAGATATTGTTATCAAGAAAAAGAGATTGATCATCCAGATGATCAATAACCTCGTACTTCAGTTAAACTATATATTAATTTTCAGGAAATTGGTAGGTTGAATAATCTCAATATTGCCAAGTATATAAAAAGCTGAAGAGTGTCAAGTATAAATCATCAAAATATCTAGTAATTTATCTAAAATCAATGCAAATTCGTCGCCGCCCACCAAGCTCTGCGGTAGAAATGGGCAACTTACGTTATGAAGTTTCTGTACCAGAGTCAAAGGCTCAAAATATTCTAGAGGAAATAGTTTGGCATAAAGAAAAAGAGGTAGGTTATTTACGTGAGAAAGAACCTCTAATTGAGTTAAGAAAAAAGATTAAGTTAATTCCTCCTCCTCGAGATTTTTTGACTACATTATCAGTAGGAAAAACTAAACCTGCTGTAATAGCTGAGGTCAAAAAAGCATCCCCTAGTAAAGGAGTAATTAGAGAAGATTTTGAACCAGTTACTATTGCTAAGTCATATGAGAAAAATGGTGCAACTTGTATCTCAGTTTTAACAGATAAAAAGTTCTTTCAAGGTAGTTTTGAAAATTTGGCAAATATTAGGTCATATGTTAATTTACCACTACTTTGCAAAGACTTTCTAATTTATCCATATCAAATCTACTTTGCTCGTTTATATGGAGCTGATGCTGTACTATTAATAGCAGCAATCTTATCAGATCAAGACTTAAAGTATTTTATCAAAATAGTTAACTCTTTAGGGATGATAGCCTTAGTTGAAATTCATACTTTGAAAGAACTAGATCGGGTATTAGCAATAGAAGGGGTTAAGTTAATTGGTATAAATAATCGCAACTTAGGAGATTTTTCAGTAGATTTACAAACAACTTTTCAACTGATGGAAGCTAGAAATAAAGAATTACAAAAACTAGGCATTGTCGTGGTAAGTGAATCTGGAATACATAGCTCTGAAGATATTAATTTTGTTAGAAACTCTGGTGTGAATGCTATTTTAGTAGGGGAATCTCTAATCAAAAAAACAGATCCAGGTACAGCATTGTTACAGCTATTTACCGAGAAGGAGATTTGAGGGCAATATCTCTTTTAATATTGAGAATATGGTATAGAAATATTTTTAGTTGCTCTTCTCCAAAGAATATTTATATAGTCAGCTAAGAATAGATCGAGCTAACGTAGATTTACGCCCTTACCTAAAGTTATTGGACTTTGGACAAAAAAAGTAGTTAGCGTAAATATTACGCTAACTAATTGGGTTAGGGTTTAGAAACAGAATTCATACTGGAATTATCTTCGTTTCTCACATTATTTATCATCCTG
>JAKQYE010000062.1:0-10585 GCA_023356605.1 Trichodesmium sp. MAG_R02
GCTACTTTTGTACATTTCTTTGCTAATGGGACTTACACAACTTAACTGGCCAAATTAGACTTTATGCCTTGTAAATCAATAATTTTACTTTGAAGCGATAGACTTCCAGTCCGCTTCGCGATAGACTTCCAGTCCGCTTCGCGAACGCTCTTCTATGAAAGAAACGACCCCTACTGCAATGCCCCCTTGCTTTGAAAGGTGGTGTAAACAGTTTGATGATTGTTGGAAAAACCCACCCCAAAAAATAGGATTCCGCCACTATCTGGGTGGACTACTAGGGGAAAGCGAAAGGAAAAACATACCCCAAATGGCCAATAATTCTACTAGAGTAGTATATAATCGGCTACATCATTGTTTTTATGGATTAATCAGGATTTAAAGATAATTAAGACTGTATTTATGCCTGGTTAAAAAAAGGGAAAAAAGTTTATGGTGAGCAAGAGGGAAAACGAGGTAAAAGAGAAAATTTAGTAGCCGGAAGAAGAAAAAAAGAAAAAGATTTAATAGCACCAATTATATTTAAAGGAAGCCTAAATGCCTTAGGATTTGAACAATGGTATGATCAACATTTATTTCCATCATTAAAAAAAACAGTGTACTGCTGCATGGATAATTCAAAAAATCACAGAACAAACCTTATTATAGAATTAGTATAAGCAGGGAGTGACCAATTACTATTTTTGCCAAAATACTCTTCTGATTTAAATAACATAGAACATGATTTTAGTGCATAAAAAAGAGCTATAATGTATTCACCTATCAAGACATTTATTGATGAAATTATTCATAATAATTGCACAAAATAATGTCTCATTTTGATTTAAAATAACTATAATCTATGACTGAGTTTCAGTATTTGCTAATGTCCACGCCATAAATCTGTAATGCTATATTCCTTAAACTCATAAATTAGGAACTAATTAGAGTAGCCCTTCAGATTAGAGAACTGCCAAAAAAATCCTTAACTGAACCTATTACATTATAGTCAATTTAGCTGATTAAGTTGTGTAAGTCCCATTAATAAAAACACAGCAATAGTTAACAAGGTATAGTTTTTTAACTTAGATTGAGAGAAGTATTTCTTGCTATAACCCGCGTTTGGTGCAGAAAAAGTTTTCCATTTTTATTTAAAATGACTATAAAAATTATATTTGGATTTTTTAGGGGTGAATAAATTATTTTAATGCTTTCTCAATTAAGTCCTTTAAGGTAGATAATATTTGCGCTACAATAATTTCCTGGGATTGATGAGTAGCTCTTTCTACAAGTTCAACTTTGCCATATTTTAACGATCGCCCAGTAACTATTCGGTAGGGAATTCCAATTAAATCTGCATCTTTAAATTTAACACCCGCCCGCTCATCTCTGTCATCTAAAATAGTTTCTATTCCTGCTTCATTTAATTCTTCATAGAGATTTCCTGCTACTTCTATTTGTTGAGGATCTTTAATATTAGGAATACAAATAACTACATGATAAGGAGCGATCGCCACAGGCCAGATTATCCCATCTTTATCATAAGACTGTTCCACTGCCGCTTGGGCTAAACGAGACACCCCCACACCATAACATCCCATCACCAATGGCACCTCCTGGCCGTTTTCATTGGTATAGGTTGCTCCCATAGCTTCAGAATATTTCTTCCCCAACTGAAATATATGACCCACCTCAATGCCTCTAGCAGTTTCTAGAATTTGACTAGGGTCATGTACAGCGCGATCGCCTTTTTGAGCCTTTCGCACATCTACCACCAACTCTGACAAATCAAATTCTTGACCCCAATTTGCCCCCACAACATGATAACCTAGTTCATTACAACCAGTTGCAAAATTTGTCAAGGTATATGCTGTTTGATCCACCATTCGTAGAAACTTGGGACTAACCTGCTTACTAGAAGTGATATAATCATCAGACAAATCTGGAGCAATATAACCCAAAGGTAAAGACTTAGCTGCCCATTTCTTTTGGGCCTCCACATCTGGCACAGTTAAAGCCAAAACAGCTTTCGCCTCATAATTTCCTGCATACTTAGTCAACTCATTCAACAACTTCACATCATTAACATCTTGGTCTCCCCGAATACTAACCAATACCAAAACAGTTATCCCATTGTCATAACTAGCTTGATACAAAACATTTTTAACTATATTAGTTGCAGAACAATGGAGAAACTCACACATCTTTTCAATCGTTTCTGTACCAGGAGTTTCCAATTTCTCATAAGTATCAAAAGGTGAAGCTTCTGCATCTACAGGCAACGAGATAGCCTTTTCCACATTTGCCGCATACTTACCATCTTCGGTATAGAGAATTTCATCCTCACCAGCATCGGCCAAAACCATGAATTCTTGGGAACCAGAACCACCAATGGCCCCAGAATCAGCATCAACGGCCCGAAATTGTAACCCACTGCGACTTAACATATTTCGATAAGCCTGATCCATATCCTGATAAGTTTTCTTCAGGCTTTCCTCATCAGCATGAAACGAATAGCCATCCTTCATTATAAATTCTCGACCTCGCATTAAGCCAAAGCGAGGTCGAATTTCATCCCGGAATTTAGTTTGAAGTTGATAGAGATGTAGGGGTAGTTGCCTATAGGAACGAATCATATCTTTAGCAACGGTAGTTATTACCTCTTCGTGAGTTGGCCCTAAACCTAATTCTCGATTTTGACGGTCAATCAAAGAAAACATGATACCCTCAGCCTGGGTATAAGTATCCCAACGGCCAGACTCTTGCCAAAGTTCGGCGGGTTGGAGTTGGGGAAGCAAACATTCTTGGGCACCAGTAGCATTCATTTCTTCACGAACAATTTTGGAGACTTTATTGATGACTCGCAACATTAAGGGGAGATATGCGTAGATACCATTACCGATACGACGAATATATCCAGCACGGATGAGGAGTTTGTGGCTAGGAATTTCTGCTTCAGCAGGGTCATTGCGTAGAGTGACCAATAACATTTGAGATAGTCGCATCGTTGCTCCTTAGTAAAAACAATAATCATCTCAGATTAGTCTAGAATATTTAGTATAGCCCTAAACAAGCTGCTTGTCGCTCTTCTATTTTTGATTTATCTTCATTAAAAATCCAATGCACTTGATTTTCTATTAACCAATGTCCTCTAATTTTTTCCGCAAATATTTCTGATGGCAAGAGTTCACTACTAATATAATATAAAGTACTAATATAATACAAAGTTTATTCATACTTTTTATTTCCTCTTACTTATGAACTATCTATCTTAAAAAAACTTTGAAGGGAAGAGTTCATTTTTATGTTGAAACTTTTCTCTATCAAAGACAGTAATTATTCTCGTAAGAGCAGCGTCCATAACTTTTATCTATTTCTTGATATAGTCATTTTAATAAAGAATTGAGAAAAGTATTTCTTGCTATAACTCGCGTTTGGTGCAGAAAAAGTTTTCCATTTTTATTTAAAATGACTATACATAATGATTTGCTCGTCTATTTTGGCTAAGTATAATAGAGGAATTATCTAGTTTTATTTGTTTACCTTTACTGTTATTAAATAACCTGTTTACCTTTACTGTTATTAAATAACCATATCAAAGACAGTAATTATTCTCATAAGAGCAGCGTCCATAACTTTTATATATTTCTTGATATAGTCATTTTAATAAAGAATTGAGAAAAGTATTTCTTGCTATAACTCGCGTTTGGTGCAGAAAAAGTTTTCCATTTTTATTTGACATGACTATATATAATGATTTACTCGTCTATTTTGGCTAAGTATAATAGAGGAATTATCTAATTTTATTTGTTTACCTTTACTGTTATTAAATAACCATTTTTACTTTCAATTATTGTCTGATTTATTTGTTGATGACAATGAAGTGCATCAAGGGTAAATATTTTATTCTGTGAACCGTAATCACTTTTCAGCTATTGTACTTGCTTGATTTCTAAACTTTTTTATTCTCAAATGCTTTTAATTAATAATTAGTTTTACTTCCAGATCTTACCCTGATACTATTATTAACATATTTTGTATATTTCATTCATAATTGTTTCAGGTTTTTTTAAAACTTTTCTCATCAACTATAATCTGATATTTAATCGACCTACAGCCTATACTAGGATGAGAATAGAGATTTTTCCGCTGATACTATTTAATAGAAAATTCATTGTATTTCCTGCTATCTTACTCCCATCATTACTCTCCTAAGAGTACTATATGAAGGTAACTTATTTGAAAGTATATTAAATCTATTTATCAGTTTTTTTTGATTGATTGGACTAAAGAATTATATCTGTTTATAACTACTATTTCTTATTAAAATATTTAAGAATATTATACTTAATACTACCCAATTTTTACGTCTTTTACCCAGATTTTGGCAAAAATATTTGATTTTTTTAGACTTCTTAAGTACAATGTCGTTTCCAGTATTTTTGCATTAAAAACTAAGCACTCTTTTTGAATTTTACCAACAAAAAGGGCCCTTTGATTTTTTTGCGATCGCCGAGAATGAAAACGCCCTGCCATATTAAGCAGGGTTTAACCATAGTTTGATCTTAGATGCAATTCTCTGGGAAGATTGGAGTCTAAGCCATAGCGATCGTATTGGCGTTGGCGCTAAGTATTTCACAAAGAAGATTATGGAAAAGTCAGAAATAAGGCCACAATTTCCTCTTGTAACAGTCGGTGCTTTAATTAAAGGACCTTCTGGTCGGATATTAATTGTTGAGACAACAAAATGGAAGGGTACGTGGGGAGTACCAGGGGGAAAGGTTGAGTGGGGAGAAAGTTTAGAAGCTGCTGTGGCGCGAGAATTTATGGAGGAGGTGGGGTTAAAACTAAATGATATTCGCTTTGCTATGTTCCATGAGGCAATACTCGACCCACAATTTTATAAGGAATCTCATTTTATTATGTTTAATTATTTGGCCAGATCTGATGGAGAAGATGTTGTTTCTAATGAAGAAATTGTGCGATGGGAGTGGGTGACTCCTGAAGTAGCTCTAGATTATCCTTTGAATAGTTATACTCAGATACTTATTAAAAAATTTGGTTTCGATACCAATGGTCTGCCTTGGTCGATAATATAGCACTAGGCAAATTGGTTTATACAGTCTATTGTTAAACTAAGCCAGGCAAGTGACTCTAACCGAATCGTTTTCAAAAAGCGATGGGTGAAACTTTCATCTCATACGGCTCCTCTTAATGTTAAGAAGTGCGGAATGCGCGATTGAAGTTTTTTCCTCCAAGTTGTCAAAGATACTATAGTTATTTTAATTTAGATTGAGATAAGTATTTATTGCTATAACTCGCGTTTCAGCAGAAAAAGCTTTCCAATATGATTTGAAATGACTATATCTACTCAATTGAGAAATTTGAGACTAAAGTAGGTAAAACGCTAAAATAATCAACAATTGAATAGTAGTCTCAAATGAAAGTACTTGACAATTATTTAAGATGGAAGTAATCAAGTGATAGATAGGCTTTGGGAATTTTTGAATTGGTCTATTGATGAGTTCTGTCAATTGATATCATTATATCAGTCATTCATGGACTAGGGCAGGAGTTACAAGTAAGTTAAAACCATCTTTGGGATAAGCTTTTGACCCAACACCAATACCCCAAAAATAGGTTGAGGATTGGTTATTAACCTATTAATTTGTCACTACCTCACTATCCTATACTATAAGTCTAAATACTTACTCAAGTTTCCCTCTTCTTGTATACTGCATTTTGTTGTGCGGAACGTATGATATTACCATTCCCACACTTTCTTGACACACAACCATTATTTTTCACCCTTCTCACTTTCCCTAAACTCCCTAAAAAATCAATGAGCAACCAAAAGAAAAAAAAGTTCTCTTGGTTGCTCATAGTCAGATATTATTTGTTGACATCCTCCCCGGCCTAAAGGCATGGAGACTTCTACCGAGCCGTAGATCCGATCCGGGTTGACGTTTCAGGGGCTGACGCTACTTTGGCAGCAGTCTTACACTTGCCGACCCGTCCGTTTTTTGTCTGGTGTAAGCCCACCCGCGACTAATATATTTCCTGTGAACTAAAAACCAACAAGGACATGACCTGTGAAAAAAAAATCCACTAAAAAGTCGCCCTAGAAGGGCGAGGCTTTAAAACCAATTTTTCGGTAATTATGAAGTCTACTGAAACCTAATTTATAGCACTTCTTTAATCTATGAGGTACAGTTTTCGATCCTCTCTACCCTGCTCAAAAGTGCAGGTCCCTTAAAACTTTGGTCCAAGAAGGTGAATGGGTGGGAGAGCATAAATATAACTCATTAAAGAGGCAAATGCCATATTAGACTGTAGCTACTAACTGTGGACTAAATGCTTCCTTTAATAACTCCATTTTATCTGTTTGTTCCCAAGGTAAATCTAGATCGGTACGCCCTAAATGACCGTAAGCAGCAATATCTTGATAAAAACTGCCTCCTCTTTCTCCAGGCAAGTTCCGGAGATTAAAAGTCTGAATAATTCCTGCTGGGCGAAGTTCAAAGTTTTTCTTCACTACTTCTAATAACTTATCTTCATCAACTTTAGATGTACCAAAAGTTTCAATCATCATACTAACAGGTCTTGCTACACCAATGGCATAACTAATTTGAACCTCACACTTTTCTGCCAAGCCTGCTGCAACAATATTTTTAGCTATGTAACGGCAAGCATAAGCTGCTGAACGGTCTACCTTAGTTGGATCTTTTCCAGAAAAAGCACCACCTCCATGACGGGAATAACCACCATAAGTATCAATTATAATTTTACGTCCTGTAAGACCACAATCTCCCTGTGGACCGCCAATAACAAATTTACCAGTGGGGTTGACAAGAAAACGAGTTTCTGAATCAGGTTTAATATTTATATCTGTAAATATTGGCTCAACGACATATTTCCAGAGGTCTTCTTTAATCTTAGCTTGAATATCTGATAATTCTGTCAGTTCGCCAATTGTAGCAGTATGTTGGGTAGAAATTAAGATTGTATCAATACCTACAGGACGGCCATCTTCATAAGCAATAGTGACTTGACTTTTGCCATCTGGCCTTAAATAGGGAAGTTCACCTGTTTTCCTCACCGCAGTTAGTTGGCGACAAACTCTATGTGCTAGGCTTATAGGTAAAGGCATTAATTCGGGAGTTTCATTACAGGCGAAACCAAACATTAAGCCCTGGTCTCCTGCTCCTACTGCATCAAGTTCCTCCTCACTTAATAGTTCACGAGTTTCTTGAGCTTTATCTACCCCTTGGGCAATATCTGCTGACTGCTCATCAAGAGCTACTAAAACCGAACAACTATCAGCAGAAAAACCATTTTCTGCATAGATATAGCCAATGTCAGCAATTTTTTTCCTGGCCAGTTCTATATAATTGACTTTGGCCTTAGTTGTAATTTCACCAGTAATTAGGACTAAACCTGTATTCACTACTACTTCAGCAGCCACGCGACTTTGGGGGTCTTCGGCTAGTATGGCGTCTATGATTGTGTCAGAAATCTGGTCGCAGATTTTATCTGGATGTCCTTCAGTAACAGACTCAGAAGTGAATAAGTAACGACTAGACAATAGTAGTTCCTCCTAATATTTTTCCACGAATTTGCCGAACAAGTAATAAGCTTTAACTTAGGGGTAATACTTCTTTTGAATAACTACTTTGTTTTCTACTTTCTACTTTCTGTGTCATCGGATTAAGTGAACTATCCAACCACAAACTAAGTCTCCAGTAAACTATTGTGCCTATTCTGCCACTTCTTCTCTATGAGAAATAGGGTGGGGCGTATACAAATTTTAGGTAAAAACTTCCCCATTTGACATCACATCTCCTGGTGAGTAAATTGTTTTGACCAGAAGTAGAAAATTCGGAATAGTTTTTTTTATTTCCCTAAGTTAAGAGCTTGTTCGAGTATATCAAAGATTGTATGCTAATACACAAATAAATAATTAATTTTATGGACAATATAAATATTTTTTATCAATAATTAGGTTTTAGTGAAAAAGTCTATTGGTGAGTAAAGGGAATTGTCAATGGGGAATGGGTAATATAGCAATCAGGAATGATTTATGAGAATAAAGTCTAGTATTTCTGACTACAAGCGATGGCTAAACCCGAATGTTCAGGCTCTAGGAAACTCTTATAAGAGCCTTATCTTAATACAACAGTTGTAACAAGTTTTTTATTTATCTTAGTTTAATCAGATAGATCAAGCCAGGCAATTCCTTGTAAAAGTCGGGAAAACCGTTCATAGTAATGTGACGGCACAACCATCAACATTGGCGGTATCTCGCAATGCTTTGAGGAATATCCCCAAAGCGCCATTCCAATCTCTCGGCATTGAGTTACCGCACCAGGACTGTATATTGATAGTTTAGGGTAACCTAACTAAATATTATTAATAGTCCAAGAAAATAGCCATTTACTATTCTTCTTCCCTTTTTCCTCGATTTATCTTTTCCCTGATACTCTCTCCATTCTTGACTACGATGATAAGTAGCTCCATCCCGAAAATCACAAGAACTAGTATTAACTGAACTCTGTAGTCACAAAACCTTAGACAATCAAGTAGCTTCGGAGCGGTAGGGAATTCCGTGCCTTTAGGCCAGGTAGAATGTCAAAATACTTTAATTTCCTCTAACTTAGCAATTACTACGTCTGCTGCTTGTAGGTAGTTAGCTTCCATTTTCTGCCAACAAATACCAATACAACCCGCTGCTCCTGCTTTTCTCCCCATTTCCATATCCATGGGAGAATCTCCCACCATTAATGCCCTGATTGGTTTAACCCCTAATTTATGACAAGCTTGCAAAAATAGTTCTGGATCTGGTTTACTACGACTATCATCAACCCCCATTTCTAGCTCGATATAATCATTAAGTTGATAGTACTTAACAAAATTTTTCACTGCCGTTGTATTATCGGCAGACAATATACCAAGTTTTATACCATATTGAGAGAGATACTTTAGTACTTCTTGACTACCTTCAAACATCGAACTAGGGGTAGACTTCTGCAATATTTGGTCAGTTTCTGCAAAAACTTCTTTGGCAATGGTTAATGATTCTAACCAACCCCGACCAGTTTCAGCAATATAAGCTGCTGCTGCAATTTCGTTTTCTCGTCTACTGCCAATGGCCATTAACCCTGTCGGGTTAATATTATTGGCATCAATCCCGAAAGCCATAAGTAAGGGTTCTCCTATCCCAGGAATTTTAGCATCAATAAGGCGAGCTCGCTTTTGTCCTAAATTTCTTAAAAACTCTTGAGAGTCTTCAAGGGTGCCATCTTTATCAAAAATAATTGCTTGAATATCCTGGAAAATTACATCTTGGCAGTTAATGGCTACCATTATTTTGTATATATGATATTTTTTGTTACTTTTCTGTTATACCAATTCCCATGTATTAATGCTATACCTAGAGATCACTTCAGTAACCCCATATTATCTGAGTTCTTTAAAAAACTCTGGACTTTATTTAATTCTCATTCTTAAATAATGAACACAAAGGGGATAAACTTCTTCCATGATTAATCCTCTCGCTAATATTTATCATTCTTATGTTGTGCGGATATTAAATTCCACGGTAGTGCGTCAAGGAAGTGTGGAAAGTGTGGGAAGCTTGGAAAGTTGGGGAAGGAAAGAGTAGGGAGACCCTTGAAAGTAGGAGGAATAATTGTACCTGTATCTTTTTGGAAGTGTCTGCCTTTCCTCCTAACTTTTTCATCCCTCAAACTAAAAAAAGTGGGACTTTTCCTCCGGTAAAAATGCTAAAATCTCGATATGTCAGTACTTTTTAGATTTTATTAGTAAACCCTAATTACTTACCCCACGCTTTACTAATGCACAACCAATTCAACCCACATTCCGCACTTCTTAACATTAAATTGATAATTTGTATTTATCTATTGCCCCAAATTATTTCCCTGAAAGCCTTATAGCTATGGGCCTCAATTTTTACTGTCATAAAGAATTGTAAATAATTTTCTCATAAAAAATTAGTTATTAATAAAATTTATTGATATTAAGTTCTAGAATAAAGCCTTTTCGTATAAGTCTATTTGAAAATGTAAATATACATAAAGATATATGAAGATATGCGGAATGTCAGATTCAACACTCCTGCCTACTCCTCCTCCCCGGTCGGGGTTAGGAATGGATCCCCTGCTCAAGATACGGGTATAAAAGTTTTAGAGAAATGGTACTATACAGCAGATTTCAAGTATATTAGGTAGAAATATTAATAATAAACACTTTAAGGCACAGTTATCTTACTAGGGATAGCTGTACCGTACCCTTGATGAAATCTGCTGTATTTTTAATTTATAGTCATTCCGAATAAGAATGGGGCACTTTTTCAGCCAAAACCCTTTAAAGCCAATAAAACCTCGTCTCAATTTAAACCAGAATGACTATAGAACATAGAAAAGCAAAATACGAGGTTTATTCTAAAGCTGCTGCTGATGTCTCTTCATCTACTGTAACTATTTTTTCTGCAGTCTCCTCTGTTTTTTGGGATTCTAAAGCTGCTGTTGATGTCTCTTCATCTACCATAGCTATTTCTTCTGTACTCTCCTCTGTTTTTTGGGATTTCACT
>JAKQYE010000062.1:10685-25012 GCA_023356605.1 Trichodesmium sp. MAG_R02
GCTTCAACTTCCAGGGTTTCTGCTGTTTCTGCTGTTGCTTCAACTTCCAGGGTTTCTGCTGTTTCTGCTGTTGCTTCAACTTCCAGGGTTTCTGCTGTTTCTGCTGTTGCTTCAACTTCCAGGGTTTCTGCTGTTTCTGCTGTTGCTTCAACTTCCAAGGCTTCTGCTGTTTCTCCTCCCTGGCCAGCCATCATTTTCTCCCTAAACTTGGCCGCCATTTCCTCTGCGTGGTCGTATACCAGTTGTGGATTTTTCACCATCGCCCCTGGTTCTGGCTCTAGTTGCTTTGTTGACAAAGATATACGACCTCTGTCAGCATCTAGATCGATGATCATAACTTTCAGTTCATCATTAACTTTTAATACACTACTAGGAGTTTCTATATGGTCGTGAGAAATTTCTGATATGTGGAGTAGGCCACTTACTCCACCAATATCGATAAAGGCTCCATAAGGCTTAATACCACGAACTGCACCTATCACTACTTCCCCTACTTCTAGGCGGTTCATCTTCCGCTCAACTAGCGCACGACGATGACTTAAAACCAGGCGATTACGTTCTTCGTCTACTTCTAGGAATTTTAAAGGTAATTCTTCATTAAGTAAATCTTCTTTTGCTTTCCGTGTACTAATGTGTGAACCAGGAATAAATCCACGCAAACCTTCTATCCTAACTAAGGCCCCACCACGATTTGTTGCAAATACTTGCGATCGCACAGTTGCATCTTCTGCTTGTAATTGTCGGACTCTTTCCCAAGCCCGCATATATTCTATTCGTCGGATGGATAAGGTTAACTGTCCATCTTCATTTTCATCTGTTAGAATAAAGAATTCTCTTGTTTCATTAGACTGTAGAACCTCTTCCGGGTTTTCTACTCTATTAATAGACATTTCCTGGATAGGAATATAAGCAGCAGTTTTGGCTCCAATGTCAATTAATGCTCCCCTTGGTTCTAAGCTAAATACTGTCCCTGCTACAATATCTCCAGGACTAAAGTGATAGTCATATTTATCTAGTAGGGCTGCAAAATCTTCGTGAGTAAAGCCGACTTCCTTGGCTGGTGTTTTCAAATTTGTCATGCTTATATTTTCTTGGGATTTCTCTCCTTAATGTTTTTACTTGTCTTGATAGTTTCCCTGCTTGATAAAACTGACATCAAATGCCACAATTAGTGAGATTTTAATGTTGACTTTCTGCTTCTACAGTCACTCTCAGCAGCAAGACCTCCATAGGTATCAAAGGTCAAGCAAACCACATCTGTCTACTTGTACTTGATAAGTTATATTATGAGATAAAAACTCCCCATACAGAAACTATAGTTTCATAAAAAAAACTATTTTTTTGTATAAATGTGGTAAGCAACTCCGACTTTTCTGACCATTAGAGCTTTGTAGAAAATACCACTTACCTAGTTAAGGCTTAGGCATTAACTTCTTTTTTTTATCGCTCTAAGTTCATAGTCTGACTTAGCTAGAGTGTTAATTTACTCTAGTGGGGTCTACATATCTACATATTCAGTAGAACAGAAGTTTTACCAAGTCAAGGCAAGTTTCTAGACTTCCATTATGATTCAAAACAGTTTATCTTACCACAACTCCACAACTTTGATATTAGGGATCTTTCGGCCACTTGTTACTAATAAATTTCCAAATTTATGTTTTTTTATATCATTTCTCTTTGAAAACCCAGCATAAAAACTTTCGGGAATAGGGAGTAAGAAGTAGGGAGCAGGAGGAAATTTGTTTTGCAGGATTCCATAAGAAAAGATATAGCAATGAGTACTAACATACTTAAATATTACTATAATCTTAAAACGTATTACAAATTTGTGCTACCATTACCAATTTCCACATATTACATTAGAAGTAACTTGTGGTATGTAAATATACCAGCGCACGTTGCTATACTTTTTTGAAACAGAAAAACACTTTTATTATGACTAATTAATTGGACCTAGTGTCCAGTTACAAAAATTAGTAATATTATTTTTAGGTTTAATTTCCTTGAATTCAAGCTTTTTCTATTGGCTTAGTAAGCATATTAATTTATACAATTAGACACTCTTCTCTTCAATTTTATACAGTCGCCATTACTTTTAGGACATTATCTCCTTTGTCAAATATAGTCACAGCAGGAATTTAATTTCTAACCTTAGCTGTTTCACACTTAGGAGTATCTTGTTGTAAAGAAATTTCAGAACTTTGTGGCAAAGTTACAGTAAATTCTAAATTCTCTTTTTGATTTTGCAGACGATTTAAGGTATCTACAAAATCCCGAATACCTTGAAATTTACGATAAACAGAAGCAAAACGGATATAGGCAACCTCACTAATACCACTCAATTTACTAAGAACAATTTCACCAATCTCAGCACTGGTAATTTCTCTCTGGCATCTCCCCTGTAATTTAACCTCTATTTGATTGACAAAAGCTTCAAGTTGACTAACTTCAATACCAGTTTTTTCACAGGAACGGATAATACCTCGAAGTAATTTCGACTTATTAAAAGGCTCCTTTTTTCCATCCCTTTTAATTACTGTTATTGTCACAAACTCTATTCTTTCATAAGTT
The DNA here is from genome assembly GCA_023356605.1 of Trichodesmium sp. MAG_R02. Classification (GTDB taxonomy): domain Bacteria; phylum Cyanobacteriota; class Cyanobacteriia; order Cyanobacteriales; family Microcoleaceae; genus Trichodesmium. Next base: position 13,257 of record JAKQYE010000062.1, read on the forward strand.
GTGAAACGATGCCGGCAATTCATACATTCCCGCCGACGTCGGATGCTCTTGCCAGATTCAGCTGAACGGGATTCTAGAACACGATTATTTGTGTATTGACAAATTGGACATAGCATACTTTAAATTTTTCATACATAAATAATTTTTCCCAATTTTGGGAATGGCCACTTCTGCTAAGTTATTAGATATGAGTGCTGGACTAAGAACTCAGCACTCATAACTTATTGAAAGGGTAATTTTTCTGAGAGGAAACCAATCAAGAATAATTACTTTCCAATCCTAGGTGGATCACGAAAGGCGATCGCAAAAAATATTACACCTAAGGCCAAAGCTACTACCAGAATGTAAGCTGCGCTTTCCATAAGATAATTTCCTAAAAATCCAATTTTTTATTAGTCTACCAGTTCATAGTAAATAAAAGTCCAACGAAAATACTTTGTAAATTTTTTCAAAGTAATCGTTGGACTCTGGTCAAATTTGAGGATTAACGAATTGGTCAGTGGTTAGGACTATTGAATCAATAGGATAATTTTTTTCAGGTTGAAAAATAGATTTCAAGCCCTCCTCAACTATCTGGCCCAAGGCTCGGATAGGGATTTTAACTCCGAGCTGCTAAAAGCTGTTAACGTACTTCCAATCCAGAATCCTAGCTGTTTGGGTTTTCGGCTATCCCCAACATGAAACACTGGACGATATAGGTGGATAGCATTCCAGTCCGGAAATGCTAAAAGCTGATAGCTAGTTAAAGATACTAAGTTAGGCCAGAATGCCTAACTTTAGTATTAACTTTGTTATGTTTCCTTCCTACGGGTACTCAAGTCACCCAGTTTTTGAAATAAACCAAACTCTACTTGTTCTTCTAGGTCTGGGTCAATACCTGCAAACACATCACGGAATAAAGTCCGGCATCCGTGCCAAATGTGACCGAAGAAGAATAGGAGAGCAAAACAAGCATGGCCATAAGTAAACCAACCACGAGTGCTAGTTCGGAACACACCATCAGATCCTAAAGTTTCTTGGTCAAACTCAAAAGGTTGACCAGTCTGAGTTTTACGAGCATACTTCTTAACATCAGCTGGGTTAGTAAAGTTTTCACCATCAAGTTCACCACCTAAGAAGCTAACTGTGACCCCCCGTTCCTCAAAACTATATCTTGATTCTGAACGACGGAAAGGAATATCAGCCTTAACTATACCTTCAGCATTGGTCAAAATTACTGGGAAAGTTTCAAAGAAGTTAGGTAGGCGACGTACAAATAATTCCTCACCATCCTTATCCTTAAATACAGGATGACCAAGCCAGCCTTGAGCTAAACCATCACCATTATTCATGGGGCCAACACGGAATAAACCGCCTTTTGCGGGACTATTACCAACGTAGTCATAAAAGGCTAATTTTTCGGGGATAGTCAACCAAGCTTCAGAAGGAGTTTTCCCTGCTGCTAACTCAGTTTGAACACGACGATCGATTTCTTGCTGAAAGTAACTACTGTCCCACTGATAACGAGTAGGGCCAAACAATTCTATAGGAGTAGCTGCACAGCCGTACCACATTGTGCCAGATACGACAAAAGCTGCAAAGAACACTGCTGCAATACTACTGGAGAGAACTGTTTCAATGTTACCCATTCGCAAGGCTCTGTAGAGACGTTCTGGAGGTCTTACTGATAAGTGAAATAAACCAGCAATAATTCCAACAATTCCAGCAGCAATGTGGTGAGCAACAATTCCACCAGCATTAAATGGGTTAAATCCTTCGGGTCCCCACGATGGCCCTACTGGCTGGATTGAACCCGTCAACCCGTAGGGATCTGATACCCACATTCCCGGACCAAATACTCCGGTCAGATGGAAAGCCCCAAAGCCAAAGCAAAGTAGACCGGATAAGAATAAGTGAATGCCAAACATTTTTGGCAGATCTAGAATAGGGTCTCCTGTACGTTCGTCAAAGAATAAATCTAAGTCCCAGAAAACCCAGTGCCATACAGCGGCTAGGAATAGCAAGCCAGAAAGAACGATATGAGCTGTTGCTACACCTTCAAAAGACCAGAAACCAGGGTTGGAAGCTACTTCCCCAGTAACACTCCAACCACCCCAAGATTGGGTGACACCTAGACGAGCCATGAATGGCATGACAAACATTCCCTGACGCCACATTGGGTTCAGGACTGGATCACTAGGATCAAAAACTGCTAATTCATAAAGGGCCATTGAGCCAGCCCAACCTGCTACTAGAGCAGTGTGCATTAAATGCACAGAGATTAGTCGTCCCGGATCATTCAGAACAACTGTGTGTACACGATACCAAGGTAGTCCCATTGACTACACTCCTCCTGTAAGTGATGTTTACCTTATTCTGAAAGCTTTTTTCTTTCGCTTATTATGCTCTCTTCAAGAATAAATTGTCCCAAGACAAGTCCTATCATCAAGATTCTTTTAGACATAATGGCCGATTGTACTAGATGAGGGCATAAAAATTAAAACTTTTTCAAGAATTGTATAGAGTTTTGAAGTTAATAGCAAGCAAATTGAAGAAAGAATAAACATTATCACAAGCTAACAGATAATTTCACTTGAAGCGAACTTTCTAGACATTCTATTTATAAATTAGCTTTAATATGGGTAATATGGTTAACCTAAGAGAAAATTAAAACTCAGCTCCTCACCGCCATTATGCTTAACCCTCAAGGAGAGTCAAAATGAAAAAACAAAATCAAGCCCTAAATTTATCTGTTGGTATTGTGGCCAGTGTTTGTACATTCACAGTAGTGTTGGCTGGTGGTATTGCGTTGTGGACAAATTTACAATCTTCCACCACAAATACTTCTAATAATTCTCAGACTTTTACAAACCCCTCCACTCAAGAGTCGCCTAACCAGACTCTACTGTCTCCTCCTCCTGATGAAATTAGTACTCCAAACCCCCAACAGTTTCCTTTGTCTATAAAATCAGAACCATTACCAATTACAGAAAAGACTGTGGAACTATACTGGGTTAAGGATGCTGCTACAGATATTGGTTTAGTGTCCTCTAGGGCCAAAATAAAAGCAACAGATAAACCGGAATCTATTTTGACCGCTGCTTTTGGCCGTTTATTATCTAGCCCAGAAAATACAGATCTAGTGAGTTCTATACCCAAAGGAACCAAAGTTCAAGCCTTGAGTGTTGAAAATAACGGTGTCTACATTGACTTATCTGAGGAATTTACTTATGGAGGTGGTAGTGCTTCAATGATAGGACGTTTGGGACAAGTTATCTATACTGCATCTACTTTAGAACCAGATGTTAAAGTTTGGATTTTTGTGGGGGGCAAACCTTTGGAAATTTTAGGGGGTGAAGGATTAGAAGTATCTCAACCTATTACTCGGCAGAATTTTCAACAAGAGTTTCAATTTTAGATATAGCACTACGTCTTTTGCTGAGGACAATAAATTTGCCTTGCAAGGTCACAGAGAATAGGGAAAGGAAAACAAAGGAATGTCCTAAGGTATTTGCGTAGCGCTATAGAATTTAGAATTTACCTACAAAAACTCAGAAACCAGGTTCTCCCCCAATGTCTATTCTTTATACCCACTATTTTTAGTCTACACCTCAAAATATTAATTGCTGCACTTATATCCCGAAAAATTTCTGGATAACAACTAGGATAATTATGAGTCCTAGTTGATAGAAGTTTTTTTACTTTATGGTCACAATTGCTACAATTGGTATTTACTCAAAATCTCGATTTACAGTATCGGGGGAAAAAGCAGGCAAACAAATAGCAACATATTCTGCTCCCTCTGCACCAGGTGTACTATATTTTACCCATTCTCCTTTTTGAGCTATTACTGCTTGGCCAGCATTAACTTCTAATTGTCCACCTTGATATTCAACAAATAGAGTGCCCTTAAGTACCAGGGTAAATTCATCAAACTCTGGCCTTTGACCTGGTTCCATCCAACCACTGGGAGAGCGCATTTGGGCAACACTAATAGCATTGGTTTGACTATTTACACAGCCAATATACTCATCAATTTGCTTAGGTTTATTACCAGTAGATTTAATCCGAGTAGGATTTTGAATTAATTTTGGCATGATTTTGGTAGAGTTCAGTTGAGGTTAACTAGCATTAAAGGTTGATTGTATTCTACTGGTTCTCCATTCTTAATTAAAATTTTAACGATTTGTCCAGATACCTCTGCTTCAATCTCATTCATTACCTTCATCGCTTCAATAATGCAAACTGTTTGGCCAGAAGTAATCTCATCGCCAACTTCCACAAAAGGTGCTTCATCAGGATTAGGAGAGCGGAAAAAAGTACCAACAACTGGAGATAAAATTTCTTCAAATTTGCTTGAAGCTGTAGGTGGTGCTACTGGAGACATTACAGTGTTTTTTTGTGTAGCTATTGTTTCTAAGGTTGCTACAGTAGGAGAGATTGATTCGGAAATAGTATCGTTCTGGTTAGAAGAAGGCAATGAGTGGCGATCACTGAGTAAAGTTCCTTTACGTACCACTAGTTCTAAATCTCCACTTTTTAAAGTTAACTCCGAAATATTAGTTTGGTCTATCGCTGTTAATAGTTCCCGAAGTTGATGTAAATCTAATTGCACAGTTCGTATATCTCCAGTTAATTAGAGTTAAACTAAATTAATTTTGAATAAAAATATTATATTTATTAACGCTTCCGTAAATTAGAAAGCCAGAAAAAATTTTCACTCATCAAATATATACAACATATTCGGTGGTTAATAATGTAGTATGGCAGCCTGGGCTGGTATGTTTACATAATACAAATTGCTACTAATGTAATATATAGTCATTTCAAAAAGAGATGGAAAACTTTTTCTGCACCAAACGCGAGTTATAGCAAGAAATACTTTTCTCAATTCTTTATTCAAATGACTATATAGCAATCCTATGAGTGTTTGTGGCAAAAATCCTACTGCTTTTCAGGGAACAAGGAAAAGGGAACAGAGAATAGCCAAGAGTTTTAAAAGTTTTATTTACTTATTGAAGTGTCGCAACCTCCAACGGACTGCTATATGTGAAAGTATTGTTAATAGCAGTAGAAATTTGTACTACATTTCAAGACAATAGTAATATGTAAATATGTGAGCGCTCATAGCTATAAATAATGGATAAATTTTTTGGGCTTATTCCCTATCCATTTCCTTCAGAAGGGCAGAGTCTATTTTTTTGTCACTGAAGAAAAATTTTTAACATTGAAAACCTCGTATCTTGCTAAAGTTGCTCAACTCAAAACAAGGTATGAAGTTAAAAATATTCTCTGACCACAATAAACGAACAATTTATAAGAGGAGGTTTTTAACTTTCTAATGGTGATTGAGACTTGGAAGAATTGGAGAAATTAGTGACAAGAAAGAAAAAGCAATGATAGTTACTAAATATATAGAAAAATATTCTTTGACCTAGTTTTAATTAAGTGTCACGGAAAGCGTTTGGGACTGCTTTTCGTAATATATTTAAACTTCCATTGACATCAGCATTGTATTTGAGATCATTTGAAGCTTTATAAAGTCTTCTTCTCACACCATATCCACTAAATCTATTATTTGACACCTTTTTGATAAACTGGTAAATCGTCCAAGTCTAAAAAACTAGCAATTGAAGTATAACTCTCTTCATTAATTATTACTTTGATTTCTGCTAATTTGGCTTTGTATTTTAGTTGTTGAATTAACTTAAAAAAAGGAATTTGAACAAAATTTTGATTGTTTTTTTTTCCTAGATTTATACCTTGTTTCCAGTTAGGGTTATTTCCTATTACTAAAATTTCTATCTGGTTCTCTATCAGACCATTAATAATATATCTGCTAGTCTTATGTAGATAATCATCAATCTTTAAATATCTTTTTGTCGATAATTTTTTGATTCGATTACTACTTTTAGCATCCTTTAATTCTGATTGTACTTTACCCTTTTTCTTATTCTAGAATTGATTGATTTATTTGACTGGTCTGCCGTTAATAATTAAGAGTTGAAAAACTTTTTTAGCTGAAAAACTTTTTTATTTGATGTTACAGTTGGCAAATTATTCACTTCCCTTATCTACAGCAAGCATCATCATATTCTAACAAATTTAATTTTACTTTAACGGATTCATAAACCAGTTACATAACATAGTAATTAAGCTGAGGGACAATTCTTACTTGTTCTGTGATAATCATAATTTATTTTACTTTCAAAAAATAGCTCACTTTTTGATAGTAATATTTTCTGATTTTTTACTAATTGAGGTTTACTAATTCCCTGTTTTGTATAAACTAAAATCTTCCTCCCTTTCTTTTTATCTTTATATAATGGCCATTACTGAGAAACTTTTGCTGGTATTGCTTGATAATCTGCTCCCGACTGTAATAACTTTTGAACCTTGTTATAATTTAGATAATAACATTTATTAATAAACTCTTGTCTAACTATGTAGTTAGCCATGTTTAAGATATTTTTAGACAAGAAAGCTAGAGCATCAAGTGATTTATAATTGGGATGATTTTTTTAAAAATAGTACGTTCTACGTTCCTGCATTATCCCGACTTTAAACATTTAACTATCTGTTCTGTTTTCCTTGTTATTATTCTGATTCCATAAAGCCAAGCCCAAAAAGATGTGCTGCATGGAGACAAAATCCTCCATTAAATCATTAGTTTCAATTGATGCTAAATTAACTACTTCAATGTCTCTATAAGTTTAGAGTTAAGAGAACTTTCAAATAATTAAAGCCCACTCTACTTAATCTATCTTTATGTTCACAAACTATCAAGTCATAATCATTTTCCTGTAATAGCTTGACAACTAAGGGTCTATTGTCATTTACTCCACTACCTACCTCTTTAATAACCCTGACAGATGACTTTTGCTGGTCTGAGCTGGAATTGGTAAAGGTTTATGCATCCTAATCAACTTTCCCTCCAAGTCTACCTTTTCTTGCCCTATTATCCCTTTATTGTGCAAAAGCTACCCTTGTGAGTATTCTACTCCCTACTCCCTAAAACTATGAGTATTTGTAGTTCCAAAAGTAGAAAAATACCATAAATGCAGAATTTGATGCCAAAAGGCAGAGGTATTATCCCCCTGCCAAAAATATATAAGTACTCTAGGACCGATTACTCTCTACCTAAATAAGAGTCATTACGGGTATCTATCTTAATTCGTTCTCCTTTGGATATAAATAAGGGAACCATAATTTCAGCACCTGTTTCTACAGTAGCAGGTTTACTACCACCAGTAGCAGTATCTCCTTTAACACCAGGGTCAGTTTTGATTACTTCTAATACTACTGAGTTTGGCAGCTCCACCTCTATTACTTGTTCGCCCCACTTAATAACATTGACATTTATATTCTGATTTAGGTACTTAACACGCTGACCAATTTGTTCAGAAGTTAGACGCACCTCTTCATAGGTTTCCAGATCCATAAATACAAACTGGTCAGCATCTTTATATGTATACTCCATAGCTCTCTTGTCCAAAGTAGCTTGAGGAACCGTTTCTCCAGCTCTAAAAGTTCGCTCCACAACATTACCGTTTCGTGCATTTTTGAGCTTTGTTCTAACAAAAGCAGAACCCTTACCTGGTTTAACGTGTAGAAATTCTACTACTCGCCAAACTGAACCATCTAATTCTATAGTTACACCGGGGCGAAAATCATTACTAGAAATCATATAACATCGTGATTGCGGTTTTTAATTATTTCAATTAGAACTTAACATTAGACATCCTACAATACTCTCTATAAATATTTGAAAAAGTTTATTAGTTAGGAGCAAATATCTGCGAGTCGGAATAATCGTTAAATACTGTGGGATGTAGAAAAGAACTTTTAGCACCTCATAAAAAATTAGATGAGGTGTTAAAAATCTGATCAAAATAATTAGGTTTCGCGACCCTGCCTTAATTGGCAAAATGTTTTTGGAGGAATCTTTTTGGAGGGTTGCTCACTCATCCCTCTTACCAAAACAGCTTCTGACGTTTTAATTATGACTTCTGACTTCATTAAGACTTTGGACAGCCATGTAATATAAGCTAAGAGAATAAAAAATCAAAAGTATGGTAAATCTGCACAATTTCGTAATTAACACTTGTAAACGTCTGCTTAAAACTGGTGTTCTAGCTTTGCTACTCTTTACTTTGTCTATTGGTATTAGCGCTGCTTGGTGGAACGGTGGTATAACAAAAACTCGTCAAAGTCGTTTGCCCCAGGGAGACCCTATTACTGATGGTAGGGCTTTGTTAAGGTATGCCTTACCAATGGAAAATGAACCTGTGCGTAAAATACAAAGTAGTCTAGAGGATATTTCTAATAGATTGCGAGGTAAACGTTGGACTTCTGTTATTAGTGATGTTGCTACTGCATCAAGAATTCTCAGTATTAGTAAGCCTAAATTACTAGCTAGTGTTCCTGAATCAAAACAATCTGAGGCAGAGGCCATAATTGCTAGACTCGATCAAGGCATTATCAATATCAAAGAAGTTGCCGAAGCTAAAGACGGGGAACAAGTATTGGAGCAACGGGCAGAACTACTGACATTGGTAGGCCAGCTTGAACAGTTGATGGTAGTGGGTTTTCCGTTTGAAGTACCCTCAGAGTTCTCGAATTTACCGCAACTGAAAGGTCGCGCTACTATTGAGATGGAAACCGATAAAGGTTCTTTGATTTTGGTTGTTGATGGTTATAGTGCACCTATTACAGCAGGTAATTTTGTAGATTTGGTTCATAGGGGTTTTTATGATGGTCTAGAGTTTATTCGCTCAGAACAGTCTTATGTCCTACAAGCTGGAGACCCTCCAGGTCCAGAAGTTGGTTTTATTGATCCTGATAGTGGTAAGTACCGCAATATCCCATTAGAAATTTTAGTCCAGGGAGATCACGAACCAATATATAGTTTTACTTTAGAAGAGATTGGCCGTTTTCGGGAACAACCTGTTCTGCCTTTTTCTGCTTATGGTACAGTGGCAATGGCTCGGCCTGAAACTGAAAATGATGGTGGTTCTTCTCAATTTTTCTTTTTCTTATTCCAACCAGAATTAACCCCTGCAGGAATCAATTTGCTGGATGGTCGTTATACGGTTTTTGGTTATGTTGTTGCGGGTAAAAAGGTTTTGGAACAATTAGGTAAGGGAGACAAAATTATTTCTGCTAAGGTAGTAGCTGGACTGGAAAATATTGTGGAACCTGAAACTTAAATTCCTTAGGTGAAATTTGATATCAAATTAGGGTAATTGGATAGTTTAGCCAAGAATACTTATATCGCAATTTCATTTGAGTTCAGTCAAAAATTAGCCTGCTTTTAGGCAAAAGGCATACATGGAAGAGGCAACAGGTAAAAAGGTAGCTGCAGATTTTTACTATTAGAAAATAACCAGCTCTTGTTTGACAAGAAAATAAGGTCTCAAGCCTCTCCTTTAAATGTTTGGTAAGAAATAAACTTCAGCATTTTAAGTTTCTAGCTAAAGCTATAGCAATTCGCCCATAGGTTGCGGAAAATCAAAAAGTAGATAAAAAAGTTGAAACTCTTACCTGTTGCCTGTTGCTTGTTGCCTGAAAAGCAGTAGTATCTTTGTCACAAATAAAATAGGATTGCTATAGAGGTATTTCTAACTGATAAACCATAACTGAAATAATATCTCATTTGGAAATGCTTAAGATAATTACAAAACTAAATCACCAATTACTCTAGTTAAATTAAGCAAGATAAATTTAAGTTATCTAAAATTGAAAAACAGTTGATAATAATTAGGAAAATTAATGTAGTTATACTCTAATTATGTTGATGAGTTTTCCTGGTTTTTATGCCTTATTATTTTTATATAAAAAGGAGGTTTTTTAGTTATATTTTACTTCTTATTTTCTCTTGATTCTTACTTCTTCGTCTTTAGATCAAATGGCTATTATAGAATTTGTAATACTTACTGGATTAGGAATTGTATTAGGTGCATTTATAGTTAATATGTTAAATAATAGACAGCAGCAGCGTATTTTAGATGATGCTTTCTATAGATTGTTACAGCTTCAAAATGGCAAAGTTTCCCTGATTCAATTAGCTGCTGCTGCTAAAGTTGATGCTCAAATTGCTCAGAGATATCTAGAAAGTCAAGTACAAATATTCTCAGCAATTTTAGAAGTAGATGAACAAGGAGACACATTTTACAGATTTCCTAAGTTAAGTTTACCTCCTATTTTAGATCGACAACAATGGTAAGCGATCGTTTCATTTATTAGTTATCAGTATGGTAATATTTAAGAATAATTTTTCCATAACTTTACAAACAAATTGATAAGGAATTTTATCTTAGTCAAATAAATTACTAGTGGGAAGATGGCCACAATTGATATATTTTAAGGTTAATACTTGTACTTCACATACTTGGAACCTGATATGATTTTAAACGAAATAGGAGAAATATTTGACATAATGAGACTGATTTTTTCTTAATACTTTCAACACCAAATTAATTCCTTCTGAGCATATTAAAATAAGCCTATTCTTTGATAAGGCCAAAAGCGAAATATTGCTCTACCTATAATATTTTTTTTAGGTAAAAAACCCCAAATATGAGAATCATTACTATTGTTGCGATTATCCCCCATTACAAAATATTGCTCTTCAGGAATTTTAATTGAAGTTGGCAAAGTATATTCAGGAGTTTCAGCAATATAATTTTCAGCAAGAGGTTGGCCATTTATATATACTATACCTCCTTCAATTCTAATAGTATCTCCTGGCAAACCTATAATTCGCTTAATAAAAGCTTGATTTTTGGCATAACCATACCGTTGTAACTGTTGAGGTGGTTCAAAGACGATGATATCCCCTGTTTCGGGTGGATGAAAATTGTAAGATACTTTTTCTATCACTAGGCGATCGCCTACCTCTAAGGTTGGCATCATTGAATCTGATGGTATATATCTCGGTTCTGCAATTAATATTCTGATTAATAAAGATAAGGATAGAGCGATCGCCACAACTTTAATATTTTCTTTTTGTTCCTGCCATATTTTTAACCACCAGGGAGTTGTGGAGTTAGTTTCGATTGGTTGATTTAGGGATTCTTTTTCTGACCTCATTTTTATTGTTTCAAATTTTGATTATTTTCATTTTACACAAAAACTCCAGGGAATTAGCATTTATAGTGCTAGGGGCAAGTTAAAAGTCAAAGTTGAACTTCCCCCCATATGAGGAAAATAAAAAGTTCAAAGTAATATCTGAGCATGTTTCAGTGTTTAGTAGTGTCCCAATCTAAGTATGTAGTGCTATATCTATCCACAACTTTAAATGTATGGCGCTCGGGAAAAAAAACAGAAACAAATTGTTTTACTAATTTTTGCTGAAATTAAATAATTATTGAAATTTTCTTTAAAATCATAGTACTTTTCAGATTGAACCAGAATAATTTTTTATCTGAAATCCTCAATCTACCAATATCATTTATCAAAAACTTTTCTACTTGTATTTTAAGTATGGAAATTGCCCCTAACCTTTCCTTTGGAAGGAAAGTGAGGGGAGAAGTCAATCAAAGAATAACTAACATATGATTAGCTAAAGGGAGATATAAAAAATAATAGATTGACTTTTCATAACTTTAGAACTTTTAATTGAGTTTACTATAGCTATTGAGATTATTAAAGATACTAGAAAATTGGATAGTATTCAGTTAGAATTTTTATTAAAACTGAATACTTCCTTCTCCCTCCTTCTCACTTATTCATGATTTGAACTATTAATTTTTATCTATATCACTAAGATTGAAAAT
>JAKQYE010000062.1:25112-27475 GCA_023356605.1 Trichodesmium sp. MAG_R02
TAGAAAATTGGATAGTATTCAGTTAGAATTTTTATTAAAACTGAATACTTCCTTCTCCCTCCTTCTCACTTATTCATGATTTGAACTATTAATTTTTATCTATATCACTAAGATTGAAAATAAAAGGCACTTGTTGAGATTTGTCACTACCAATAACTAAAACTTTAGGCATTTGAGAACCACCTTTTTTCCAAGCTTCTATGGCTTCTTTTTGTAAGACTAACTGACCACCTTGTGCTTTTAGTGTTTCAGCTAATAGTTTTTGAGCTTCTGCTTTACCCTTAGCACGATTAATTTCTGCTTCAGCTTCTTGTTCTGCTTCTTCTGCCACATACACTGCTCTTTGAGCTTTTTGTTCAGCAATTTGTTTATCTTCAACTGCCCTAGCAAATTCAGGAGAAAACGTTAAATCAATAACACTAGTATCTAACACAATAATTCCATATTTATCCAAACGACTACCTAGAGCATTATCAAAGTCTGACTTTAATTCTTCTCTTTTTGTAATAGCTTCTTCAACAGTTCTTCTAGCCGCAGCAATTTTAAAAGATTCTTGAGTTTGTGGTGCAATTACTTTAGCAACCAAATTTTGTAGAGTACCTTGCTCTCTTCTAATTTTTACTACCTGTACTGGATCTAAGCGAAAGTTAATAGCAAAACTAGCAGATAATTGTTGTAAATCTTTTGTCGAACTTTGCCCAGGAACTTCAAACTTTTGCACAGTTACATCATATATATCAACTTGGGAAATCAAGGGGGGTTTAAAGTGAATTCCTTCTAGCAAAGCTCCAGTTCTAGCTTTACCTAAAATACTCAGAACACCAGCTTGACCAGGGTTAATAATTACAAAGGAATTGAAGCCAATTAGCAATATTATAGATAACACAGTTGCTAATATTAATGTTTGTAGACTTTGTTGTTGACTTTTCAATTTATATACTCCATAATTTGAGACTAAAACTCATCGTTGAATTTTCTTTACCAATCTTAATTCTAGTTGAAAATTACCACTCAAATTATATAATATTTTTATAATTTTTTACCCTCCCTTAATCTTAGCAGTAAGTAGGTAGATTTAATTATCAGTACAATAGCAGGGTGGATTAAAAACGGTGAGAACCAGTTGATAAGTTGCTTCTGGGTTGTTTTGCAGATTTTTTTTTATAAAAACGTTTATTTATGCTTCCCTACTTAGGGTTTGCTGAATAAATCTGAAAATAGTTGATTTGTTATTTTACTGGGGTTTAGACTAGATTTTGGGGACTTCAAATAATCTGTCCAGAAAGCTTTAAATACTTGGAACTTGGAACCCTTGGGTAATATAAGGGGTGTAGATGTTTTCGCTGCTCTTGATTATTTTTCTTTTTTGGCGAGTTTGGAAGAGTAATAGTTGACAAAAAACCTTAATAAACTTTTTCAAAGCTACTAATATATCATTATATAGCTTGGAAAAAGTTCGTCGAAAGCTCCATCGATTATTTGACAAAAACTATTAAGTTAAGTGTAGTCTAACGGAGTTGGTAACCTGTTTAATAAGGGAACTGCCTCCCCTGGCCTTGAACTAAAATTTATCTTTGGATAAATGGTCGTAAGTTAAGCGACGTTAAATAATAGACTGACCAGAGGCCACAGTGCGGGTTAGAGTTGTCCTTGAGCCTCCAAACTTTTAAAACTATGGTTCTTGTTGTTTAGCAACAAGACTTTGTCTGCAACAGCCATCGCTTTAACTGCTGATGCTACTTAATTCAAAGTGCATAGCTCTGAATGGGTTAAATGTTCACAAAAGTGAGATGATTTAAACTATTTGAAAAGTATTTCATGGATACCATTATCTCATGGCACAAGTTGTGAATAATTGACTGAAAATTCTTGACAATGTTGATTTAGAAATGGTCTCTGTCTGTTTAGCTTTTCTCAATACTCTTCCGTGAGCAGGTTATGGCTATCTTTAATTAGTCTAAGCTCCAATATTTGAAGAAAGTTGATGATAATTTTTTATTACCACCCTAGGTATGGAAGTCATACATTCATGCATTAAGATTTTATAGGCTCAAAACCTTGAGGCGCTTAATAATTTTCTGAGGTTATCTCATATTTTAGTTAAATACTAGTTACTATAGCTTAATAATTTTCTGAGGTTATCTCATATTTTAGTTAAATACTAGTTACTATAGTTGTTTTAGTTGAGATTAAAACAAGCGTTTTTTTCCATGAAATAATTTCCGGGGAAAAATTGTTTCATCCTTAAATTAAATGACTATATAATTTAAGCCCACATTCCGCACTTCAAAACGTAGCATAAAAAGCTACAAAACAATATCTATTTAATTAAGCATAATTACTTATGGTTTTTAGTCACTTCA
>JAKQYE010000063.1:0-15051 GCA_023356605.1 Trichodesmium sp. MAG_R02
AGTTATGACCAAAGCCTATTTGGCTATCATCGGCGCTTGCTGTAGCATCGTCTTCACCATCATTGCCAAAAGCATCATATAGAGCCAGGACTACTTCCCCTTTTAGCAAAGTTGTGGTGGAAAACTGGTTAGCTTCCAGAATGTCTGTTCGAGTTTCCAAGCCATTGAGGCGGGACTTAAGATCGGCTATTTCGATAGCAAAATCTTCCTGTAATCGTTGGCTTTTTGCTAAATCTTCTTGAGCAATATAAGTTTCATCGTATTCTTCAATTAGGTTTTGAATGACTTGTAAACATTCGTTAAGATTTGCTGCGAATTCGTAACGACTTATAGCTCTATTGCCACTAAATGTAGGCTCTGGAGAGGCCAATAAACAACCATAACGTTCTGCTAATCCTTCGAGGGCACTATAAGCCCAATCTGTAGGTAGGACATCACTAAGTTCATTGACAGAGTTAACTCTTTCTAAGGGGGCATATCTCTCTGAAGATTGGTATAGTTGATTATATTGTCCTATTTGTTTTAAAATACCATCACTTGTCTGTTTAACAAAAGTTATGCTTTCTTGGTTCGTGTTGGTAAGTGGTTGAGACTTTAAGGTCGGCTGGTTGAGAGGGTTATACTCCTGTATTTTTTCTAAAATCTTGGTAGCTTGGTCAATGTCTTGACCCGATGTCGCTGCGTTGACCCTTTCGGCTTTACTCCTGGGAGCAATAGATAGAACCAATCCTATTCCTATAACTAAGGGAAAAATTACCGTGTCGTAAAGCTTAAATCTCATATTTTTAATTTGATAATTTTATTGCAGGTACGAAAAGCATTATGACTTTAAGACATAAATGACACTGTTAAAACTTTTTTTCTAATGTTTACATCCCATGTTTTGAATTTGATATATGTATTACAAAAAGTTATATCACTTACTATAGTCATTTCAAATAAGGATGGAAAACTTGTTCTGCTGAAACGCGAGTTATAGTAATAAATACTTGTCTCAACCTAAATTAAAATGACTATAATCTTATTATTTCAGCAAGAACTCTATCAATCTTTGGCAGTAAACATTAACGTATTTTATATTATTCCATATAATTTTACTGGCGTAAGTAACCAAAAGCATAACAATTTCGTACCCCAAGGAAGGCATATTGAACGTTAAGTTTTATGAACGACTCATCACCTAAATTCTATAGAATAAAAAAAACAGAAAAAAGTTGACAGTAGGGAAAAAAAGTTAACTACACCCATTTAAATATATAATAGCAGTATAGGTAATTTATCTAAATGTTGGCAGAAGACCCGCGCTCTCCTATAGAAGAGCGTCGGGATAAATGCTAATCAATTTTGCGGTTTTACAAATAAAAAGTAAGCATCTACTGCTTGAAAAAGCATACAAATTTAGATTTTACCCAACTCCTCAAAACGAGTAGGTTACGAACAAACCTCAGCTATGCTGACGAACAAGAAAAAACAGTAAGCAGGACTTACGCAAATCAGCCTTTAAAACGCCATACGTAGGGGTAAATGGCATTCGCACCCACTAGATATAGTGCCTGTGCGTAAGTCCTGAGTAAGATTTAGATTTTCTGCACTGAAGTAAGCAGTATACCACTCCAACAAGGCTTAAGACATTTACAAACTGCTTTCACTAACTTTTTTAGCGGACGAACTAAATATCCGTTCTTTCTTGAAATTGCGCAACGGTGGCAGTGCTGAGTTTACGAAAGTAGCCTTCAAGTGGAAAGATGGCCAAGTATATTTGGCTAAGTGTGTAAAACCCTTATCTATTAGATAGAGTAGGCAATTACCACCGTTGTTGTATACCCAGTGCGATTACTATCAAATTTGAATCAAGCGGTAGATGATTTGTATCTTTAAGGACTAATGATACCAGAAATTTAAAGCTCAAACCTGTTACCAGACAAATAGGGATTGATTTAGGAATCAACAGCTTAGTAACTATCAGTAATGGAGAAAAAGTTGCCAATCCGAAGAATCTTCAAAAGTTATACAAAAAATTAAGGCTAGCTCAAAAGTATCTTAGTTGAAATTGAGGCAAAAAGTCTAAAAATTATCAGAAAGCTAGACTTATAGTCATTTTGATTTAGATTGAGACAAGTATTTATAGCTATAACTCGCGTTTGGTGCAGAAAAAGTTTTCCAATATAATTTGAAATGACTATAAAGTAGCAAAGATACACGCCATAAGTGACATTTTATGGTAAAAAAAGTTAGTCCATTTACATAACTAGACTGACCAAAATGCAATTTTTATCATTCTATGAGCTGTATTTTAAACAATCTTTGACTAATAGTCAACTTCAAACTTTAAAAATTTTAGTTTGGTTACTAACTGTTCAAAAAACTGTTAAGTTAGAAAGATTTGCAGCTAGCTTTCCCTTACTTATAAAAAGTGAGAGTCATCGAAAACATATTCAAAGGTTTTTAACATCCTGCATCTTTAAGTCTATCTATATTAGTGTAGTGCGTTCGCTCTGCGAACGCACTACACCCCGTTTATTCTGAATAAGGGTTTTCTTTTAGTTGAACCATTCTTTAGATTATTTGACAAATTCCCTCCTATATATAGCTTTTGACTAGTTTGTCACCCCGTGGGAGATAGGACACAATGGAAAAATAATAATGTTTTTGTTATTGCCGTTATATATAAAAAACGAGCTTTACCTATTGACTGGCTAGTTTTCAATTCAATTTGGTTCTACTAAACTGATATCATCCAAGAAATTTAGACACAATTATTTTGATAATTAATTTCTGTAGGCTCACAAAAGAGAACTTCTTAATTTGCAAGACCCAGGCTCAGGGTGATTTATAGGTAGTGGGCACTCATATTGGCAAGGGTGCAACCATCCCCTAATACCAATTTTTTAAAATGGCTACTATAGTATAATCCTGATTTAGTAAATCATACCAAATCCTGGTTAAACAGACCTGTTAAAAAAAAAGGCACAAAAACCCTTTAGAGACTTTGCATGCAAGGTGTTTACAGGGTGAGATACAGAGGGTAGATCTATACCGGATTTAGTATCAATATAATGTGAGACAATTTTTGAGTAATCATGATGAATCAGTTGTATAAAATTTTCCGAAGTAAGTTCATAATAATAATTTTAATTCTGATAATGAACTCTTTTTTAATATCTAATAATACTTTAGCTCAACCTATTAATAATAGTCAGCGAAGTCAACAAGTTTGGGAGTCTATAGAATTAGATACAGACTTAATATTATTAGGTGCTAATCCCCAAAAACGCCAAGATTTAAAAGCTGAAAAATATGCCCGAATGTCTGAATCAACATTTAATTTTTTCAGAGCAACAAACTCTTTATTTTGGCAAGACTTTGTCAATGATAGTAGACTTGGTGAATTTGGTAACACTAAAACAAAAACTTGGATTTTAGCTGATTGTCACGTTGATAATTTTGGCGCTTATAATAACGACAAAAAAGAAATTATTTTTGATCTCAATGACTTTGATGAATCAATAGTTGCCGATTATCAATATGATTTGTGGCGTTTAGCAACCAGTATTATTTTAGTGGCTGAGAATAATTCTCTTAACTCTAAATCTGACCAGAAAGAAATAATTGATAGTTTTAGTGAAAGCTATCTAGATACCCTAAAGTCTTATGTAGATAATGATGATGATACTCAGCTATATTTTACTAAAGAAAATACTAATGGAGAGGTTAAAAAAACCATAAAAGAAGCAGCCAAAAAAACACGAAAAGAAATGCTAGATAAATGGACTAAGGTAGCAGAAGGTGAACGATTATTTGACCTCTACAATGAAGATTTAGGGATGGCAGATGATGCTGAAGAAGCTATCAAATCAAAAATACTAGCTTATACTGAAACCATCTCTGGAAATCTTAATTATGACCGAGAATATTTTAAAATTAAAGATGTTGCTCAAAGGTTAAATGCTGGATTAGGGTCATTAGGAACACCACGTTATTACTTGCTAATAGAAGGAGAAACTGATGATTTAGATGATGACTATATTCTCGATATTAAACGTCAGTATAAACCTACTGCTTATAGATTATTTAGCTTATATGATCGCCTAAATTATGACAGTAAATTTAACAATACCGCCCAAGGTCATGCTACAGCTTATAAAGCTTTAATTAAACATGCTGACGACTTTTTAGGATGGATGGAACTTGTGGATTATAATCCTGCTGATGGAGATTTTTCTGGTTATTATTCTGTCCGAGAAATATCTCCCTATAAAAAGTCTCTTAAAACTGAAAAATTAGAAGATAAAGATAGCTTCATAGAAGTTGCCCAACAATGGGGCAAAATTCTGGCTACTGACCATGCCAGAGCAGATCAAGATTTTGATGAAAAATTAGTTCCTAATTCTTTAGAAAAACAGGTGACAAAAATTGCCAATGGTAAGCATGAAAAATTTCGAAAATTAGTTCGTCAAGTAGCACTGAAATATGCAGAGCAGGTAAACAGTGATTATTCTAGTTTTGTAAATAGGCGCAAGGAAAACTGAACTTGAAATAAATATCGGTGATAATATAGCACTCCGCGCATAGGTTGCAATTAATCAAAAAGTAAATAAAACTTTTAAAACTCTTACCTATTGTCTGTTCCCTTTTCCCTATTCCCTAAAAAGCAGTAGGATTTTTGCGCCCGATCACTCATAGAATTGCTATATTACCTCTGTTAACTTTGCGCAGCCCTTCTTAGCTAAATAATATGGATGTTAATTCCAATAGTAGTCTATTGTAATTACTTTGAATAAAAAACAATGGGAGCACCTTGCTCCCTTGCAGTAGTGTTGTTTATACCTATCTATGATGAGGCGGGTACAACTACTACTGAGCTTTCTTACTTTGGACACCAGCAATTTCTTGAGTTAATATTTCTAATGCTTTTGCGTATTGAGGATCTTCAATAGTACCTATTTTATTACGATTTTTTCGCAAAGTTTCTTTTTGTGCATCTGTTAGGGATATTTCTACATCTGGTTTGATTCCCTCATGGTTAATATCGCGACCACTAGGAGTAAAGTACTTAGCGATCGTCACCGCTAACCCTGCACCTTTGCCAACACCACGCACTGACTGTACTAACCCTTTACCAAAAGTATTTGTCCCGACCAATGTCGCTCGCTTATTATCTTGCAGCGCACCAGAAAGAATCTCACTGGCACTTGCAGATCCCCCATCCACCATAACCACTAAAGGCTTATCTGTTAAAGATTTATTATTAGCTTTTTGGCGATCAGTAATACCATTGCGCTTGACCGTAGAAACAATATCTCCACTGTCTAGCCACATCCTAGCAATTTCTATACTAGCATATAGCAATCCACCAGGATTAGAACGTAAATCCAGAATATAGCCTGATACATTCTGAGTTTCCAAATCATCTATTGCCTCTCGCATCTCACGAGCAGCATTCGCACTAAATTGGTTTAAGCGGATATAAGCAACTTTGCCTAAAGAACTTTCTTTTTGAGAATACTTAACAGGACGAATTTCAATTTTTGCCCGGATAATAGGGAACTCTATTTCCCTATTTTCTCGTTTAATACTTAGAATTACTTGACTACCAATTGGACCGCGAATCAGACTTACCGCCTTATTAATATCCATTCCATGAGTACTTTGACCATCAATTTTAGTAATAATATCCTTAGCTTGAATACCTGCATCAAAAGCTGGAGTATCTTCTATGGGTGAAATAACTACCAATTTTTTTGTATCTTGGTCTTGGGTTAGCTGAATACCTACACCTGTTAGTTCCCCAGAAGTATCTATTTGCATATTTTTAAACTCTCTGGGGTCCATAAAGCGAGTGTAAGGATCCCCTAACCTTTCTAGCATTTCCCTAATCGCATTATAAGCTTGTTCATCACTGGTATATGTTTTATCAAGATACTCAGTGCGAGTTGCTTTCCAGTCGACTTGATTGAAAGTGCCATCTACATAAGTTCTATCAATTATGTGCCAAACTTGGTCGATTAATTCTTTAGGAGCATTATTACTTAATGATGCTTGAGAGGAAAGATGAATACCAGCACCAATCACAGTGACTCCTGTTAACACTAATGCTGTTGCACTAAGGATAAGTCCATGTTTTGCTATAACCATTTTGTTTGTTGAATAAACTTAAACAATAATTACTACATTATAGCCAGACCCAATTCAGCAATAATAACTATTGCCCTGAGCTAGCCTATTTGGTAGGTTTAAAGTCAAACTTCTTAATTAACAATTTATTGATTAAATATAATAGGAGATAGAAATTTGACAATTTCAGGACTTACACACCTAAACAATAAACCGGGTTGATGGCCCTAATTATTCTTTTTCTCCCTAATACAAAATTTCATTCTGGCTTATATGTAAGTCCTAAATTTATTTTTTTTACTTTCCTGATTATCTGAATTTGGTTATTCTCAACTTTTTTTTAGGCATCTAAAGTTACGATTTATTTGTCAATTTATTGAACATATTTTACTATCTCAACTATACTATTCAGGGAGTATTTATCATATAAGGATTAAGAGATACAGAACATTTAATCTCACTAGATTACTACAGAAATTTTCCAACTAGAATCAACTGCAAAATACACTTCCCTCTTTTCAAGGCAGTCTACTAATGCACGTTGACAACAGCCGAAAAACTACTCTAGGCAAAGATTTAATTTTTATTTAACAAACACTCTCTTAAAATCAATTCTAACTTTTACAGCATGGTATCAGACATCAGATGTAAAAGGTGTAAATAGTAAAACTATTGTAGCGCAGGTATCTTAACCGCTAAATGTGTACTTCACGGGCCGGGGTAGGTGCTGTAAAAATTCAAATCGTATCAGAGTCACTATCAATATCAATCACAAGCTTTTCTTAGACTTAATCAAACTAATAAATTGTGACATCTGTATCCAAAATAACTGATTTGGATTTTAGCTGACAATAGTCTTCAGGTCAATTAACCAAATAAAAAAAATGATAAGTCGTCCTGGGACGCTGCATATAAAATCCGAAGCTTTGTGGTCTACTAATGACGAAAAGCATTATAATCCATTATATTCCATCTCTTCTGACACAAAAATACTACAAGAGTCTTATATATTAAAAAGGTAAATTACACCCTAAATTATTGATAACAAATATCAATGCTCCCCATAAGATAATATCATCATATGTATCTTTAATCTGTAATTTTTATAATTATTACCAGGCGAAACTTTGAACAGTTAGACTAAGCATGAGATACTACACTTCGGTGTGCTGTGGAGTGAGTTATACAATTAACTTAGGAGTGTAGTCAAAATACACCCCCACAACTAACACATCAATTATAAACTAGGGTTCAACCCAACGCCCATCAGCTTTAATTAAATTAATCAATTCTTCAACTCCTTGAGATTCGGGGACTTTTTTAATCTCTTCCCGCCCGCGATATAACGAGATATAACCAGGTTTCTTGCCTACATAACCATAATCTGCATCAGCCATTTCTCCTGGACCGTTAACAATACAACCCATAACAGCAATGTCCAATCCTGTTAGGTGTTTTGTTGCTTCCCGCACTTCATGCAGAACATTCTCAAGATTGAATAAGGTGCGGCCACAGGAGGGACAGGCCACATATTCTACCATTGTTTTCCGCAGACCCAAGGCTTGGAGAATACTGTAACAAACTGGAATCTCTTTTTCGGGTGCTTCAGTTAAAGACACACGAATTGTATCCCCTATTCCTTCTGCTAAAAGTGTAGCAATGCCGGCAGTAGACTTAATTCGACCATACTCTCCATCCCCCGCTTCTGTTACGCCCAAATGTAGGGGGTAAGGCATACCTAGTTCATCCATCCGCTTCACCATTAACCGATAAGCAGCTAGCATTACTGGCACCCGTGAGGCTTTTAGAGAAATCACCAAATTGTAGTAGTCTAAAGATTCACAAATTTTGATAAATTCTAGGGCAGACTCTACCATACCTTCTGGAGTGTCCCCATAAGTAAACAGCATTCTTTCAGAAAGGGAGCCATGATTGACTCCAATGCGCATGGCTTTGTCTTGGTCTCTGAGAGAAACTACTAGAGGTTTTAGGGTTTGACGAATTTTATCACCTATTTCTTCGAATTCTGCTTGGCTATATTCGTTTCTCACAGCTTGTGGCTTTTCAAATACATATAAACCAGGATTAATTCGCACTTTATCAACCTGTTTGGCCACTTCTAAAGCAATTTTCATGCCGTTATGATGAACGTCGGCAACGAGTGGTACATATTTGTAAGTTTCTACTAATTTTTCTTTGATTTTTATTAGAGATTTAGCGTGGGCTATACTGGGGACAGTGACACGGACAATTTCGCAACCTATTTCATGTAAACGCCTAATGGCAGCCACAGAAGCATCAATGTCAAGGGTATCTTTATTGATCATTGACTGGACCACAACTGGATGGTTACCACCAATGGTTATATCACCCACTTTGACGGAACGAGTTTTTCGCCGACTGATATTGGTGTTAAATACAGGTTGGTTTATAGGATTTTTGCTTGGGTTTACTAGAGTTTGCATAATATATCGTTATTTTTCTGTAACCAACAGCTCAATAGTCTATTTTTTTCTATCTTTCAGATTGCCATATAATTGCTATTTATAATGATGTTTCGCGAAAGTCAAAAATAAAAAGTCAAAAGTCTAAAGTCAAAAGTTAACTCCCACTAATCCCCCCAAGGGGGAAGTCATAAGCGATCTATGATTTAATTTTCGGTGGACAAATACTTCAAAAACTGGATTTATCAATGCCCCGCCCTAAATACTTAATGCTACATAGGCATTCTTCTATCGTCGTGTAATACTAAATCCGATGATCAAAAATTCTTCCAATTCCTCTCTAAGTCTTTTGCCTTCTGTCCTAACCATAAGTACCTGGCCTTGATAAATATCACTCCTGTCTTAACCGGAAAGAAAATCTTGTCTCAATCTAAATCAGAATGACTATAGTAATCCTATGAGTGTTCGTGGCAAAAATCATACTGCTTTGGTATATAACTCGCGTTTGGTGCAGAAAAAGTTTTCCAATATAATTTGAAATGACTATATCAACTCACTTCGGAAAACTTTTCATCACTACTCAAAAATTCTCGCATATATTTATTTACTAATTCAGGTTGTTCTTGTTGTACCCAATGGCTACAGTTAGGAATATAACGAATCTGACAACTTTCCACGTATTCCTCCGTACCATAAGTTAATTCTATTCCTAAAGCTCTATCATTTTTTCCCCAAATCATTAAAGTTGGAATTCGTAGCACTCCCCACTCTTGCTGATTTAATAAGCCAGAAAAAATATTACGATAATAATTAATCATTGAAGTTAAGGCACCTCTTTTAGCTGCAGCATATTTATATGCTTCTAAATCAGTTTCAGTAAAGGCAGATTTATCCACAGCCATATTTTTAAACGCAGAAGCAATAGCCTGATAATCATCAAATTCAAAGATAAATTCCGGGAAAAAAGGTAACTGAAAGAAAAATATATACCAACTCCTTAAGAGTTGCTTTGGAGTACCTAATCCTTCCATAAATTTTGCGGGATGAGGAATATTCATTATGATTAATTTTTCTATCATTTCTGGATGTGCATAACCAAAACACCAAGCTATTGCTCCACCCCAATCATGTCCTACTAAAATACATTTTTCATAACCTAATTCTTTGATTACTTCTTCTATATCTTTGACAAATTCAGCCATAACATAAGCAAATCTTTCTTCAGGTTTATCGCTTTCATTATACCCTCTCAAATCTAGGGCAACTACTTTATAATCTTGAGCAAATTCAGGTATTTGATATCTCCAAGAATACCAAAATTCAGGGAATCCATGTAACATTAACATTAATGGGCCTGAGCCTTGAGTAACATAATGGAGATTAATGCCATTTGCTTGGATAAAATTGCTTGGAAAAAGATTCTCTTTGATTGACATGAATACCTTTAGAATAATCACTGTTATTTTAACTTGCTATACTCAAAAGAATAAGAGAGTAGGAAATGGGAATATATTTTTGGTGGATTGAATTCCTTTCTATCTAGAGTAATTTATAAACAATTATATTCATGTATGTAAGATTTTTTCTAATTTTTAACTAATCAAATAATTATAAACTTACTTTACTTAATTATTTCATCCGTTTATTTCTATCAATATAAGGAGGTAAAAACTTAGTAGCCTCATGGTCATAAATTGTGTACTCCCAAGGAACATGAATATTTTGAGTCGTAGTCTTATTATTGTAAGAAGGTCGCCGTTGAGGTTGGGCAAATAAAATAATCATACCGATTAAAATAATCCCACCACCTAAAAGTAAAATAGCTAGGATTATTCCTGCGATAAACCATAGTAAACCTTTTTCTAAATAACTTGCAGAACTATTTGATGATCTTTTATTATAATTATCTATACCTTGCTGTAGACTTAAGCCAGAAATTAAACGTTCTTGCTGTTGGACTTGAACTAACAGTCGGTCATTTTCGAGCCTTAGTTGATCTTGTTGGAGTCTGAGTTGTTGTATTTCTCCCCACTGTTGTTCTAACTGAGTTTTCAACTGTCGTGTATCAAGTAGTTGTTGTTGTAATTGAGTTTTCAGTTGGTCGTAAGCTGAACGTTGTTGTTCAGATTGATTTCTGATTTCTTGTTCCAACTTATAACCCTTGAAGTCAGGAGCAGAAGGAACTGAAATAGGTGGTGGTGGTATTGGTAATGGTTGAGGCAAGGCAGTTATGAGAGGGGAAGGAGAAACTTTTGGAGGAGAAGAAAATGTTGCTGCCGGCAAAGGGGATGGTATTTGTAATTTAGTCTGCTCATTGGGAGATGACTTGCCAAATACAATCCAGCCCATAAACAAAAGGACAATTAAGACCCCTGTTAGAATACATCCTACTATAAACGCTACAGTCTGATTCATTATTTAATTTCACTGTATGATTAAACTAGCACTATTTACTATTTAACAAAAGACAGTATATGATATTATTTTTATCTAGAAAAAAGAAAGCTATCAATTGAAGAGCAAACCATACTAGGAAATATCATATCTATAGTAATCTTCAGGTTTCATTCTTCCAATTACATCTAGATCTTGATTTATATAACCCTGTTTTTGGGCATAATTTGCAGACACGAGACCATAGGTTGGATCGAGTATGGGGTAGTCTAGAAAAAATAATGCTTGATCGACCTCCACTATTTTGACCTGACACATTGGACATATTTCTTGTTGATTTTCTGACATGGTTATTATAATTTAAGCTCCTATTGACTTAATTTAAATTAGTAAGGTTAGCATTCAGCAGTCAGCTATTAGCTTCATTACCTTTAGTTGACTACTCAAGCTCGTTGTTCTTGTTTAAAATTCTGCCATGAAAATGTAGCATAAGTTAAGCAAATAGTGGCTTCATTCACATCAAAGCTGAGAGCTGACTACGAGCTAGTCGAATGCTTATTTAGTTAAGTATATAACGGTTTCCCTGAAATTTTACAAATATTAAAAATAGGGAATAGGGAATGGCAGAAATATTTTTGATAATTAATGTTAACCTTTCAACAAAGATAAAACGGTTGCTCAAATCATAATTTTTCCTTTTATTTATTAGTGAAGGAACACAGAAGCATTGACTCATCAGCTATGAGCTATTAACTCATGATCATGCTGAAGGGAGAATTAGTCTCTAGGAATAATTAAAAGTTATTAATAAAAAGGTCATCAGCTAATCTTATATGAACTACATATATAAAATAAATCATTTCCTTAGACCATCTGTTAATCAGGCTAATTTAGTTATTGATATATTTGCCGGGTGTGGTGGTTTATCTCTAGGTTTTGAAGCACAAGGTTTTAGAACTCATGGTTTTGAAATGAATGCTGATTGTTGTGCAACTTATAATAAAAATTTAAAAGGTAATTGCACTCAAATTGCTCTGAATTCAGAAACAAAATTACCTCCTGGAAAGGTAATAATTGGTGGTCCTCCTTGTCAACCTTTTAGTGTTGGTGGAAAGCAAAAAGGTTTACAAGATTCCCGAGATGGTTTTCCTATTTTTATTAATGCAGTGGCAAAATTAAAGCCCGAAATTTGGTTATTTGAAAATGTACGAGGATTGCTTTATCGGAATAAATGGTATTTAGATGAAATTACTCAAGCACTTCAATCTTTGGGTTATATTATTGAGGTTAAATTGTTAAATACTGTTGATTTTGGTGTACCTCAAAATCGTCAAAGAGTCATAGTTATTGGGCATAAAGGTGAGTTTACATTTCCTCAAGTTTTAGATAAAAAAGTAACTGTTGCAGAAGCATTAGAAGAAATGGCATTTCACGCACCTCCAGAGTCAAAATTTCTAACTCCAAGTATGGATAAATATATAGAAAAATATGAAAAAGCTTCTAGTTGTAAACAACCTCGTGACTTATATTTAGATAAACCTGCTAGAACTTTAACTTGTCGAAATATTTCAGCTCCTACTGGCGATATGCACCGAATAAAATTGCCGGATGGGAGAAGAAGACGTTTATTCTTAAGAGAAGCTGCAAGATTACAAAGTTTTCCTGACTGGTTTAAATTTGTCGGAAAAGAAGCTAGTTGTTTTAAGCAGATTGGAAATGCAGTTCCTCCTTTATTTGCTTTTCATTTGGCGGGCAGTATTAGGAGTTATTTAGAATCTGGGAAAAAATTATCACCAGAGGAAATTTCACAAAAAATTATTCCTATACAATTATCTTTACCTTAAATAAAAATTGGCTTTATTTGATAGAAGCTGTTCATAGTTCAGGCAGAATTTCCAATGTACGTCTGTTAGAATTTAAAAAGTTGACAGAAAAATGTAAGGCGGACATAATTTTTGTCACTGCTTTTTTAGACCATCATACTTTTCGCAAGTTTGCTGTTGATATTGCTTGGGAAACGGAAGTTTCGATAGCTGATGCACCAGACCATATAATTCATTTTAATGGTGAAAAGTTTTTAGGTCCTTATCCTCAAATAACTAATACTTGAAAAAAAATAATGACTGAAATTAACTGGCAATTATTTTGGATATTAATGATTTTGCATGTCTTTATTGGTACTGCTGCTGCTTTTGTGGCAAAACGCAGAGGTAATAATTTTAATCTTTGGTTAGGTTTTGGTTTGTTAGGAGGTACTATTGCTTTAATAGCTGCATTTTTGCTACCTGCTAAAAATCTAGATTAAAAAAGAAATTAATTAGCTGAAAACTACAGAAATTTATCTAGGAATAGACAGAGAGGAAAATCGAGAGACATCACTTTTAGCTTAACTATAAAAATTTGTCTGCTTTGGAATAACTTTAATATTTTTAGAGATAGAATCACTTAGAGAAATTAGAAAGCAATTTGTTCAGGCTACTATACACTTAGCCATTCATAATTTTTGATTGAATAAAAAGTTATGTATAGGGGCGAGCAGCACCTAATAGTTATTACTATATCAAAATTTTTGCTCAGATGCAACAAAAGTCTCTGGCAAATTTTTGACTATTTATATAGATAAGAAAACTAGTAAAAAATAGAGGGGAGGTAAGAGGCGATCGCTCCACTTCAGAAAATATCTACTTACTTCTAGATAAAACAAGTATTTTGGAAAATATCTGGCAAATTTTTGACTATTTACAGTAGTTTTAATGTCGGTAGACCACAGTAGGGACGTTGTATGCAACGTCCCTACAAGGTTTTTTATGGCGATGTAGTTAATCAATTTGAAAAGCGCTGTATATAGATGATAAAACTGGTAAAAAGTCGAGGGGAGGTAACAGGTAATCGCTCCACTTCAGAAAATATTTATTTACTTCTAGATAGAACAAGCATTCTGAAAAATATCTGGCAAATTTTTGACTATTTATATAGATGAGAAAACTGGTAAAAAGTCGAGGGGAGGTAAGAGGCGATCGCTCCACTTCAGAAAATATCTACTTACTTCTAGATAAAACAAGTATTCTGGAAAATATCTGGCAAATTTTTGACTATTTACAGTAGTTTTAATCTCGGTAGACCACAGTAGGGATGTTCCATGCAACGTCCCTACAAGGTTTTGATTATGGCGATGTAGTTCATCAATTTTAAAAGCGCTGTATATAGATGAGAAAACTGGTAAAAAGTCGAG
Organism: Trichodesmium sp. MAG_R02; assembly: GCA_023356605.1. Taxonomy (GTDB): domain Bacteria; phylum Cyanobacteriota; class Cyanobacteriia; order Cyanobacteriales; family Microcoleaceae; genus Trichodesmium. The sequence goes on from JAKQYE010000063.1 coordinate 14,185, forward strand.
GGGAGGTAACAGGTAATCGCTCCACTTCAGAAAATATTTATTTACTTCTAGATAAAACAAGTATTCTGTAAAATATCTGGCAAATTTTTGACTATTTATATAGATGAAAAAACTGGTAAAAAGTCGAGGGGAAGTAACAGGTAATCGCTCCACTTCAGAAAATATTTATTTACTTCTAGGTAGAATAAGTATTCTGAAAAATATCTGGTAAATTTTTGACTATTTAGATAGATGAGAAAACTGGTAAAAAGTCGAGGGGAGGTAACAGGTAATCGCTCCACTTCAGAAAATATTTATTTACTTCTAGGTAGAACAAGTATTCTGGAAAATATCTGGCACATTTTTGACTATTTACAGCAGTTTTTATGTCGGTAGACTACAGTAGGGACTTTGCATGCAACGTCCCTACAAGGTTTTTTATGGCGATGTAGTTAATCAATTTGAAAAGCGCTGTATATAGATGATAAAACTGGTAAAAAGTCGAGGGGAGTTAACAGGTAATCGCTCCACTTCAGAAAATATTTATTTACTTCTAGGTAGAACAAGCATTCTGAAAAATATCTGGTAAATTTTTGACTATTTATATAGATGAGAAAACTGGTAAAAAGTCGAGGGGAGGTAAGAGGCGATCGCTCCACTTCAGAAAATATTTATTTACTTCTAGATAAAACAAGTATTCTGTAAAATATCTGGCAAATTTTTGACTATTTACAGCAGTTTTAATGTCGGTAGACCACAGTAGGGACGTTCCATGCAACGTCCCTACAAGGTTTTGATTATGGCGATGTAGTTCATCAATTTTAAAAGCGCTGTATATAGATGATAAAACTGGTAAAAAGTCGAGGGGAGGTAAGAGGCGATCGCTCC
>JAKQYE010000063.1:15151-27256 GCA_023356605.1 Trichodesmium sp. MAG_R02
ACAGCAGTTTTAATGTCGGTAGACCACAGTAGGGACGTTCCATGCAACGTCCCTACAAGGTTTTGATTATGGCGATGTAGTTCATCAATTTGAAAAGCACTGTATATAGATGATAAAACTGGTAAAAAGTCGAGGGGAGTTAACAGGTAATCGCTCCACTTCAGAAAATATTTATTTACTTCTAGGTAGAACAAGCATTCTGAAAAATATCTGGTAAATTTTTGACTATTTATATAGATGATAAAACTGGTAAAAAGTCGAGGGGAGTTAACAGGTAATCGCTACACTTCAGAAAATATTTATTTACTTCTAGGTAGAACAAGTATTCTGGAAAATATCTGGCAAATTTTTGACTATTTACAGCAGTTTTTATGTCGGTATACCACAGTAGGGACGTTCCATGCAACGTCCCTACAAGGTTTTGATTATGGCGATGTAGTTCATCAATTTGAAAAGCGCTGTATATAGATGAGAAAACTAGTAAAAAGTCGAAGGAAAATAAAAGGCGATCGCTCTACTTCAGAAAATATCTACTTACTTCTATACAGAGATGTGAAAATTACTAAATCAAAAAAATCAGACTTCAGTAAATCTCAATTTTTTTTAACCAGGGTTGGATACTTTTCCAATACTTCCCGCAAATATTTCCCAGTATAAGACTCAAAATTCTCTGCCACCTCTTCGGGGGTTCCACAAACAATAATTTCTCCTCCTTTATCTCCTCCTTCCGGACCTAAATCTATTACCCAGTCGGCACAACGAATCACATCCAAATTATGCTCAATCACTACAATTGAGTTTCCTTTGTCTACCAATCTTTGCAAAACATTTAATAACTGATGAACATCATAAAATGATAAACCAGTTGTTGGTTCATCTATTAAATAAATAGTTTTTCCTGTTGCTCGCTTAGACAATTCAGAAGCTAATTTTATTCTTTGTGCTTCTCCCCCAGAAAGAGTCGGTGCAGGTTGACCTAATTTGATATAACCTAACCCCACATCTACTAAAGTTTGTAATCTACTTGCTGCCCTGGGGATATTTTTAAATATTTCCAAACCTTCCTCTACAGTCATATCTAAAACATCAGCAATTGATTTATCTTTATATCTCACCTGCAAAGTTTCTCTACTATATCTTGCTCCCTTACAAACTTCACATTGCACATAAACATCTGGCAAAAAATTCATTTCAATTACATTTACACCTTGTCCGCTGCAAGCTTCACATCTGCCGCCTTTAACATTAAAAGAAAATTGCCCTGCTTTATAACCTCTAGCTTTTGCTTCTATAGTTTCTGCAAATATTCCTCGAATTACATCAAATACTCCTGTATAAGTTGCTGGATTAGAACGGGGAGTTCTGCCGATAGGTGATTGGTCAATTACGATTACTTTATCTATTGCTTTTAATCCTTTAATTTTTTCTAACTGTTTGGGAAAGGGAATATTACGACTGAGATAATGTTGCAAAGCTGGATAAATTAATTCGTTCATTAAGGTGGATTTTCCTGAACCAGAAACCCCAGTAATACAGACAAGTTTTCCTAAAGGAATTTCTATATCTATATTTTTAAGATTATTTCGATGACAATTATTCAAAAGTAGAGACTTGCCATTTCCTGCTCTTCTTTCAGATGGGGTGGTAATATTTTTTTTGCCAGATAAATAAGCGCCTGTTACTGACTCTTCCATTTCTAATAATGTCTGAAAATTTCCCTGAGAAATTATTCGCCCACCATGAACTCCTGCCCCCGGACCAATATCAATAATATGGTCGGCTGCTTTAATAGTTTCCTCGTCATGTTCCACAACTATTAATGTATTTCCTAAGTCGCGAAGTTTGCTTAAAGTTTGCAACAGACGATTATTATCTCTTTGATGTAAACCAATACTTGGTTCGTCTAAAACATAGAGAACTCCTGTTAAACCAGAACCAATTTGTGTTGCTAATCTGATTCTTTGAGCTTCTCCTCCAGAAAGTGTCATTGTTGCTCGGTCTAATGTTAGATAATCTAAGCCAACATCTAGAAGGAAATTTAGTCTGGATCGAATTTCTTTCAATACTAATTCTGCTATTTTTGCCTGACGATCGCTCAGTTTTAGGTTATTAATTCTATTTAAACATTCTCGAATCGAAACTTCTGTAAAATCCGTAATTCTATATTGCCCTATTTCTACGGCAAGCGCTTCTGGTTTTAATCTTTTTCCTTGACAAGTTTCACAGGTTTGATTAATTAAATATTGCTCTAGTTTTTGTTTGATTAAATCTGAGCCTGTTTCTTTATATTGCTTTTCTAAGCTAGGGATAACTCCAGGATAGTAACGATAATCTCCTTCTCCATTTTTCATTTCTATCCAAATAGGTTCGTCGTTACCTTCTAGCACTAACTTTTGCTCTTGCTTACTTAATTTATTCCAGGGAGTTTCTATATCAAAGTCATAAGCTTCAGCTAAACTATAAAGCAGAGAAAAATAATAAGGATTTTCTTTGTTTGACCAGGGAGCGATCGCTAAATATAAAGGTGCATTAGGGTCCGGTACTATTAACTCTGGGGAAAATTGCTTCAAACTACCTAAGCCATGACAAGTCGGACAAGCTCCATAAGGAGAGTTAAAAGAAAATAGGCGGGGGGAAAATTCTTCCATCACTGCTCCATGCTCCGGACAGGCAAAATTTTCGGAAAAGACTATTTGAGTCTGAGATTTTTCTATTTCTACTTCTAATTCCTGACTAGAATTAGCTGAATTATTCCCAGATTTAGAATTAGCTGAAGTTGTTATTTTTCCCTGATTTAGGTTATACTTATTTTTTGTTGGCACTGCCCCTTGGCCTATCAATGTATCATTTAATACATTGATTAAAGCGATTCCGGTAGATTGACGTAGACAAGTATTTAGAGAATCGGCTAAACGTTCTTCTATACCTGGTTTTTTTATTAGCCTGTCAATAACAATTTCTATAGTATGTGTATGATTTTTATCTAATTTGATGTTTTCGGCAATTTCTACAACCTCTCCATCAACTCTCAAACGAACAAATCCTTGGGCAGCTAAACTGGATAAAAGTTTCTTATGAGTCCCTTTTTTGCCTCGAACCACTGGGGCTAAAATATAAAATTTAGTGCGGTCTGGCAGAGCCATGATTCGGTCGCACATTTCATCAATAGTTTGGGGGGCAATATTATGGTGGCAGATAGGGCAATGGGGTTCTCCGGCTCTACCAAATAGTAGTCTTAGATAGTCGTAAATTTCGGTGACGGTGCCGACTGTGGACCGGGGGTTATGGGATGTAGATTTTTGGTCGATGGAAATGGCTGGACTTAATCCTTCGATGAAGTCCACATCTGGTTTGTCGAGCTGTCCAAGAAATTGTCGGGCATAGGCACTGAGGGATTCGACGTAGCGACGTTGCCCTTCGGCGAAAATTGTGTCGAAGGCGAGGGATGATTTGCCTGAACCGGATACTCCTGTGAAGACTATGAGGCGATCGCGTGGTAGGTCTAGGTTGATGTTTTTGAGGTTATGTTGTCTGGCTCCTCGGATGCGGATGGTATTTTCACCGCTGGGGAAAGAATGATTTCCGTTTTGGATATTTGTCATTTCTGTTATTAGTTATTAGTTATTAGTTATTAATTATCAGTTATTCAACCAAATTGTCTGGCTCACAGATAATCGAATATTTAGAAATTTTTCCCCAGAAACAATAGCTGAAATATTTTCATTCTCTGAAGCACTCATAAATATATGTCTGTTTTTTCCAAAGTCTTTCCATCCATCCTCATGATTTTTGTGATATTCTAGATGTTAGAAGGAGAAACTCGCCTATATGCGTGACTTTTTATTCAACCCATTTATTTTAGCTAATCACAGAGCAGGGAATATTGAGGAAATTTTCCCAGGAGAAAGGGGCAGATATATTTTCACTTTCTGAAGCACCCATAAATATATGTCTGTTTTTTTCCAAAGTCTTTCCATCCACCCCTAGTGGAAAGTCACCTTTTTTTTATCCTCTGGAGCTCCAGATAAATACCCACGGTCTTTGGAAATCTGGTTCCATCCTCATGATTTTTGTGATATTATAAATGTAGGATGAGCGCATCTAGCCTATATACATGATTTTTTTTGTCAACCCATTTATTTTGGCAAATCACAGAGCAGAGAATATTGAGAAAATTTTCCCAGAAGAAAAGGGCAGATATATTTTCATTTTATGAAGCATTCATAAATATATGTCTGTTTTTTTCCAAAGTCTTTCCATCCATCCTTAGTAGAAAATTACTCTTCTTTTTCATTCTCTGGAGCTCCGGATAAATCCCCGCGACCTTTGGAAATCTGGTTCCATTCTCATGATTTTTGTGATATTAAATATGTAGGGTAGGGGTGTCTCGCCTATATACATGACTTTTTATTCAACCCATTTATTTTGGCAAATCACAGACCATGGAATATTGAGGAAATTTTCCGAGGAGGAAAGGACAGATACATTTTCATTTTCTGAAGCACCCATAAATATATGTCTGTTTTTTTCCCAAAGTCTTTTCATCCATCCTCATTGGAAAATCACCCTTTTTCTTCATTCTCTGGAGCTCCAGATAAATCCCCGCGATCTTTGGAAATCTGGTTCCATTCTCATGATTTTGTGATATTATAAATGTAGGATAGGGGGAGTTCGCCTATATACATGACTTTTTATTCAACCCGTTTATTTTGGCAAATCAAAGAGGAGAGAATATTGAGAAAATTCCCCAGGAGAAAAGGGCAGATATATTTTCACTTTCTGAAGCACCCGTAAATATATGACTGTTTTTTTTAAAAGTCTTTCCATCCATCCTCATTGGAAAATTACTCTTCTTTTTCATTCTCGGGAGCTCCAAATAAATCCTCCCCGACCTTTGTAAATCTCCCATAAATGTATACCTGTTTTTTCCAAAGTCTTTCCATCCACCCCTAGTGGAAAGTTATCTTCTTTTTCATTCTCTGTGGCTCCAGATAAATCTCCCCCGACCTTTGTAAATCTGGTTCCATTCTCATAATTTTTGTAATTCCTTAAATCTTATGTTGGGTTATCTTGCCTATATACATGACTTTTTATTCAACCCGTTTATTTTAGCAAATCAAAGAGCAGGGAATATTGAGAAAATTTCCCAGGAGAAAAGGGCAGATATATTTTCACTTTCTGAAGCACCCATAAATATATGACTGTTTTTTTAAAAGTCTTTCCATCCATCCTTAGTGGAAAATCACCCTTTTTCTTCATTCTCGGGAGCTCCAGATAAATCCCCGCGACCTTTGGAAATCTGGTTCCATTCTCATGATTTTGTGATATTGTAAATGCACGATAGGGGAAGTCCGCCTATATACATGACTTTTTATTTAACCCGTTTATTTTGGCAAATCACAGACCATGGAATATTGAGGAAATTTTCCTAGGAGGAAAGGGCAGATATATTTTCACTTTCTGAAGCACCCATAAATATATGACTGTTTTTTTTAAAAGTCTTTCCATCCATCCTTGGTGGAAAATTACTCTTCTTCTTCATTCTCGGGAGCTCCAAATAAATCCCCGCGACCTTTGGAAATCTGTTTCCATTCTCATGATTTTTGTGATATTACATATGTAGGGTAGGGGCGTCTCGCCTATATACATGACTTTTTATTCAACCCATTTATTTTGGCAAATCACAGACCATGGAATATTGAGGAAATTTTCCTAGGAGGAAAGGACAGATATATTTTCATTGAGCAGGGAATATTGAGAAAATTTCCCAGAAGAAAAGGGCAGGTATATTGTCACTTTCTGAAGCACCCGTAAATATATGACTGTTTTTTTAAAAGTCTTTCCATCCATCCTCATTGGAAAATCACCCTTATTCTTCATTATCTGGAGCTCCAGATAAATCCCCGCGACCTTTGGAAATCTGGTTCCATTCTCATGATTTTGTGATATTGTAAATGTACGATAGGGGAAGTCCGCCTATATACATGACTTTTTATTTAACCCGTTTATTTTGGCAAATCACAGACCATGGAATATTGAGGAAATTTTCCTAGGAGGAAAGGGCAGATATATTTTCACTTTCTGAAGCACCCATAAATATATGACTGTTTTTTTTAAAAGTCTTTCCATCCATCCTTGGTGGAAAATTACTCTTCTTCTTCATTCTCGGGAGCTCCAAATAAATCCCCGCGACCTTTGGAAATCTGTTTCCATTCTCATGATTTTTGTGATATTACATATGTAGGGTAGGGGCGTCTCGCCTATATACATGACTTTTTATTCAACCCATTTATTTTGGCAAATCACAGACCATGGAATATTGAGGAAATTTTCCTAGGAGGAAAGGGCAGATATATTTTCACTTTCTGAAGCACCCATAAATATATGTCTGTTTTTTCCCAAAGTCTTTCCATCCATCCTTAGTGGAAAATTACTCTTCTTTTTCATTCTCTGGAGCTCCAGATGAATCCCCGCGACCTTTGGAAATCTGGTTCCATTCTCATGATTTTGTGATATTATAAATGTAGGATAGGGGTAGTCCGTCTATATACATGATTTTTTATTCAACCCCTTTATTTTGGCAAATCACAGAGCAGGGAATATTGAGAAAATTTTCCCTGGAGAAAAGGGCGGATATATTTTCACTTTCTGAAGCACCCGTAAATATATGTTTGTTTTTTCCCAGAGTCTTTCCATCTATCCTCAGTGGAAAATTACTCTTTTTTTCATTCTCTGGGGATCCAGAAAAATCGCCGCGACCTTTGGAAAAAAGGTTCCATTCTCATGATTTTTGTGATATTATAAGTGTAAGGTGGGGGGAGCTCGCCTATATGCATGACTTTTTATTCAACCCCTTTATTTTGGCAAATCACAGAGCAGGGAATATTGAGAAAATTTTCCCTGGAGAAAAGGGCGGATATATTTTCATTTTCTGAAGCACCAAAAAATTTCCTGAACAAATCTTTCCATCCATCCCTAAATGTGGAAAACCACAAATATTAGGAACTTTGTGCTATGTCGGTCCAGCAGCTAAAAGGACGATTTAACCTCAAAGAATATAACAAAATGCCTCAAGTAGGTATTTTGAAAGATCTAATTGCTAGTATTAATATCCCTGGCAATTTCTGGCAAGATTGGAGAAAATGACGGGAACTTTTGAAAATTTTAATAAAGTAGTTTATAGTGAGCCGACTGGAGGTAATGTTTTTTGTATTCAATTAAGTTGGAATTAAAACTCCATAATGAAGAACGTTCTTTAATGACTCAGTATTAGTTCTTTCCCAATATGGGGAAGTAAATCAAAAAACTAGGTGGGCTGTACCCAAAGTTACGCCTGTGAACTGGAAGGAGCCGACTCCCCAGGTTGAAGCAGGAAATAAACATCAAGACTGACATTACCAGGTTTTACCAGGTTCTGCCGGAATTATGTAGGTATTTTACAGCAGGACGAGAGAGTAGAACTAATTTGAGGAGAAATTCTCAAAAGGTCCCCAGCAGGTCGTCAACATGCAGCGTGGGTGAACCGCTTAAATAAACTATTTCAAAAATTAGGCGATCGCGCTTTAGTGAGGGTTCAAAACCCAGTTGAATTAGATCCGACATTCCGCAGAACTTCATATATCTTTATATATATTTATATTTTCAAAGAGACTTATACGAAAAAACTTCATTCTAGAACTCAATATCAATAAAGTTTATCAATAACTAATTTTTTATGATAAAATTAGTTACAATTCTTTATAACAGTGAAAATCGATGCCTATAGCTATAAAGCTTTCAGGGAGTGCATTTGGGGCGATAAATTAATAAAACTTATCAATTTAATGTTAAGAAGTGCGGAATGTGGGTTAGATAACTATTCCGAAACAGAACCAGATGTAGTTTTATTAGAACCAAAAGCTGATTTTTATGCATCAGGACATCCCCAGTCTCAGGATGTATTTCTCATAGTTGAAGTAGCAGATAGTAGGATTAAATTCGACGGTGAAATTAAAGTTGCTCTCTATGGAGAAAATAATGTAGTTGAGGTTTGGTTGGTAGATATTAATGAGCAATGTCTGGAGGTGTATCGACAACCTATTTGTAGTATTTATCAAGAAGTACAAAAGTTAAAGCGAAGGGAATTTTTATCTGTTCAAAGGTTTTCAGATATTAATATTCAAGTCGATGAAATACTGGGGTAAGATACATGATTTGATGTTGATAAATATGGTGGAAATGTTGAAAAAAATAATGATTTTTAGGGATGATTTTTTGTCTGACTAAGAAAATAAAAAGGTTATCTGTTATGGCTAACAAAATGTTTACGCAGAGAATCATGGATAAAGCGAAAACGACCTCCAACTTGTTGAATTAATTTTCTTTGAGTAGCATATTTTAAAAATCTGGCATAGTTCCAAGGAATTAAACCATTTTGCCAGAGAATAAGTCTTAAGCTAAAGTGTTGAATACATGGTAGGCCGCCAGTTGATAAACCTACTATCATTCCTAAATATAAGCTAGGCATTAGTGGATTTTCCCAAAGTGTGTTGCCTGTAACTAAGGTGTAAAAGTAGGGAGTTAATAAGAAAAATGGAGTAGTTATTATAGAAATATATAGAGAATTTTTTAGTGATTTTTTAATTCCTTGGTTAGGAGTATGTTTTAATTTAATATCTGTATTTGACCCTAAAATCAGCCCAGAAATCAGCCCATAAATCAGCCCAGAAATCAGCCCATAAATCAGCCCAGAAATCAGCCCTAAAATCAGCCCAGAAATCAGCCCAGAAATCAGCCCAGAAATCAGCCCAGAAATCAATGCTTTCTTAATTTTTTGCAAGGAAAAGCTGAAAGTTTGTTGAGGTATAATTGTGTATTCTAGTGTAGAAATCAGCCCTAAAATCAGCACTAAAATCAGCCCAGAAATCAGCCCTAAAATCAGCCCATAAATCAGCCCAGAAATCAGCCCAGAAATCAGCCCTAAAATCAGCTTTTGAGCATTATTTTCTAACCAACTAGGCTGCATATTTTCAATCAAAAACTCCGTTTCATTTTCAGCCTCTAACCGCTTTGCTAAAAAAGTTAACCAATGCCTAGTTTGCCATCCATAATAGAACAAATTTTCACGTTTTTCCACATTAGTAGGCACTTGTGCTAAACATTCTTCAATATAAGCAGCGAATAATTGTTCCTCACTATAAATAGGTTTACCTCGATAAACAGTAACCATAATATTCAACAATAAAGGAATTTTTGCCAACTTCCACATTTGAGAATTATTTTGAATCACCTCCCACAAATCAACCTTATTCAAACCTTCCAAATAACGATAAATTTCTTCTTCTTCAGGAGACTTCAAACAATAAGCACCATTCAACTTTTCCAACCTCACATTTCCCTGTTGATATTCCTCATCCCGACAACAAACAACCAAACAAGTCCGAATATCCGCCCCAATAAAATCATTAATTTTATCAATACAAAGTCGTTGCCGAACTAATCCTAATTCATCTAAACCATCCAACAACGGCAGAATTTTTCTCTGACTTAATAAACTTTTATTAAATCGGCGATCGCTCATACCATAAAAATCTTTCAAATATTGAATCAACCAATCCTCAATAGATAAATCATCCTTCCGCCAACTAGACAATTCAAAAATCACAGGAACAGGAGCATCATCATCATTTTCCGCCTCCTCAATTAAACCCCTAGCCAACCTCAATAAAGTAGTAGTTTTTCCCGCCCCAGGCTTACCCAAAATTAATAACTTACCCCCCACATCTCCTCGATTAAAAACATCAAGAATTTTAGTTTCAGGAGGTAGAGAAATTCTCTTCTTTTTCTCAGATCTACCAACAGCTTCTTTCTGAGAAAACATCCGTAATTCTAAATATTGATTTATCAATAATTGATTTTGCTGTAGAGAATCTTCCAGTCGTTTAACAACTTCAACCTTAATACCTTTGAGAAGTTCCGACCTAACTTTCGCCACCGGATCTTCCGGACGAAAAAAATTCAGAAACCCTTGAATAAAATCAGAAAAATTAAAATTAATATATGCACCTTCGTTAATAAAACCTCCAACCTTAGTTTCACCCTTAACTTTCCTAATATTTTGATGACCAGTTCCAGTTAAACCACTTTGATTATACTTATCTTTATTTCCCATAGTTAGTGCAAAAAATCCTCATTTCAACCAAAAAAATAGTTAAGCTCTTGTGCATTTAAACCACTTATTATTGTATGGCTCCTTCAAAGAAAAACTCTACTGAATTCTGACTACTGAATTCTAACTTACTAATACGCATTTAAAATGCGTATTAGGTTAACCTGACTAACTAACTATACCTTAAAAATTTAACATCTGGCTTCAGCTATGCAATAACCAGAATAGTTAGAAAATTATCAAACTCTCAAACTTATCTACAGCAAAAGTGTACTTATGAATGAGGACTCACCCCTACTTCCCACCTCTAACTTCAGCTAGCTTCTTGCCATCCTTTAATAGCACTAACAATAAAAGCACCTATGGGGTTATCCAAAGCCTTTTCAATAGCGGCTAACCCACCCGATGTACCGGCACTAATTAATTTTTGTTTTAAACTAGGGTCACTCTCTATCTTTTTAATAGTTTCTGTAGCCACGATCATTTGTTCAGTAGTTGTATTAGTAGGATAGCTATCAGAAAGCTGTCGCAAAATTTGTTGAACCTGTGCCACTGCCTCAGGCAAATTTTGCTGTTGAGCTTCATTAATTATCCCAACAACTTTAGCATTGTCTTTTACCGTACCAATACTTTGATGCATACTGTGATGACCCACTCCAACTAAGCCTTTTTGGTCGTAGGTATTTCCCCTTGATTCCATAATTTTTAAATTAATTTAGGTATATTGAAGATTATATCAAATGATTTTTTATTGTTGGAAATCTGAGTTAGTTATCAGTTATCAGTTGTCAAAATTTTTCTGACTAATCAAATTAATTATGTTGGTGTCTTTTATCATGTTTCTACCAAGGTTTTGAATCATATCATTCTTAACGCTCCAAAAATTTTAATTCCTCAAAATTCAATAATTTTCTAATCCATCAAAAATATAGATAATCAGCAAATTTTTTCCCTCATCAAATCTTTCTATCTATTCCTCCTCAGTGGAAAAGCACCGAGATTTTCATTTGCTGAAGCTCCAGAAAAAAGCTGCAGCCCGAAGGATTTTCCCTGGCATTTTCGCACCCAGATTTGATATCATATAATTATGGTGGGGGTCCCTCGTATATATGCTTGATTTTTTATTCAACTCAATTGACTTAGAAACAATCGTATATTTAGGAATTTTTCCCAGGAGCCATAGCAGAAACATTAACCATTATCGAGAAGCGTCCATAAATAATCTGTCTGTTTTTTTCTAAAGTCTTTCGATCTATATCTCCTCAGTGGAAAAGCGCTGATATTTTCATTTGCTGAAGCTCCAGAAAAAAGCTGCAGCCCGAAGGATTTTCCCTGGCATTTTCGCACCCAGATTTGATATCATATAATTATGGTGGGGGTCGCTCGTATATACCCTTGACTTTTTATTCAACTCAGAGGACTTAAACGTTAAAGGCATGATGGCTAATCATAAATTATCCGATGCCTTATCTAATTTAGGATTATATCGTTTTCGAGAATTGTTAAGTTATAAACAAGAATGTTTTGGCTTTTTGTTAACCATAGTAGATAGGTGGTTCCCCAGTTCAAAAACTTGTTGAGTCTGCCCAAATATACTAGATTAGCCCCTACGTGAAAGGGTTTATCATTGTCAAAATTGTGGGCAAGTTATGGACAGGGACTTGAATGGGTCAATCAATCTCGAAAATTGGACAAAAAATGCCGATAGCTTATGGGTGAACGCCTGTGGACTTGAAGGAGCAGTCTCCCTTGGTTGAAGCAGGAATTGAACAGCAAGCCTGTCTAGGTTTGTATAGGTTTCATGAAGCAGTTAACAGTTAACAGTTTACTAAGAGCCGCCTCATACCTGCGATTAACCTCCGGCCAATTAACAACATTCCACCAAGCATTCAAATAATCACCACGACGATTTTGATACCTCAGATAATAAGCATGTTCCCAAACGTCATTACCCATAA
>JAKQYE010000064.1:0-2710 GCA_023356605.1 Trichodesmium sp. MAG_R02
AGGAAGAAAGTATAGGTTGCCCAGCGAAGCAGAATGGGAATATGCCTGTCGCGCAGGAACGACTACACCTTTCTACTTTGGGGAGACCATAACACCGGAGTTAGTTAACTATAACGGCAACTATACTTACGGCGATGGACCAAAAGGAGAATATAGAAGACAAACAACTCCTGTCGGTCAATTTCCTGCTAATGCTTTTGGTTTATACGATATGCATGGAAACCTGTGGGAATGGTGTGCTGATGATAGCCATGACAACTATGTAGGAGCTCCTACAGATGGAAGCGCTTGGGTTGATAGTAAAAAAGATAATTCTACTAAAAGTAATACCCGTCTGCGGGGCGGTTCTTGGGACCACTTTCCTGATTATTGCCGCTCTGCGATTCGCGTCAACTATGATTGGCGCGGCGACCACGACGACAATATTGGTTTTCGCCTTGTCTGCGATGGCGGGAGAGCTCTTTAACCCTTTTCTCTTTTCCCCTTTTGCCCTTTGCCCTGTTCTTCTCTTTCCTCTACCTCCCGCTCCGCGGGAAAATTTTTTTGGGCTAAAAGTCATATGCCTTAAATTTGCGACAAATGGCAAAAGCCTTAAGTTAAAAAATGACAGAATTATCAGTTATTCAAAAAAACCATGATTTAATCAAATATTACGTCCAAATAATTGAAAGATTCCCCAAAGTGCATAAATTCACGATCGGGGATAGAATTATCAATCAGTTTGTAGGCCAGGATTCCTATCTTTAGTTATAATTAAAGCCCTACTACAAGCAAAAACTTTTTTATCTATAAGAGGTAGAAAAAACTATGGGATACAATAAAGTTAGATGGATAAGCGATCGCCCACCTCAAAATCTGAAATTTGTAAGTAGAAAAAGACATTCTCAAACATATCCACAAAAATGATATTGGAACTAGCAGGCAAATTTGCATTCTGTTGAGCTCCTGAAAAGGAGGTATCGCGATCGCGCTTTCTCAAAAATTATGATATAGTTTTACCGTGGGGGGAGCTCGCCCATGGCTATGATTTTTTATTCAACACAAAAAAAAGAAGAATGGATAAGCGCGCCCACTTCAAAATCTGAAATTTATCAGCAGAAAAAAACATCCTCAGACATATCCACAAAAATACCATCAGAATAAGCAGGCAAATATGCATTCTGTGGAGCTCCTGGGAAAGAGGTGTCGTGATTGATTTTTTTTATTCAACACAAAAAAAAGAGGAATGGATAAGCGCGCCCCTCAAAATCTGAAATTTATCAGCAGAAAAAGACATTCTCAAACATATCCACAAAAATACCATCAGAATAAGCAGGCAATTTTACATTCTGTGAAGCTCCTGGAAAAGAGGTATCGCGATCGCGCTTTCTCAAAAATTATGATATAGTTTTACCGTGGGGGGAGCTCGCCTATGGGTATGATTTTTTATTCAACCTAGAAAAAGGAAAAATAGATAAGGGTACGCCCACCTCAAAATCTGAAATTTATCAGCAGAAAAAGACATTCTCAAACATATCCACAAAAATACCATCGGAACCTAGTGGCAACTTTGCATTCTGTGGAGCTCTAGGAAAAGAGGTATCGCGATTGATTTTTTTATTCAACACAAAAGAAAACAGGAATGGATAAGCGCGCCCCTCAAAATCTAAAATTTATCAGCAGAAAAAGACATTCTCAAACATATCCACAAAAATACCATCAGAATAAGCAGGCAATTTTGCATTCTGTGGAGCTCTTAGAAAGGAGGTAGGGCGATCGCGCTTTGTAAAAAATTATGATATAGTTTTACCGTGGGGGGAGCTCGCCTATGGGTATAATTTTTTATTCAACCTAGAAAAAGGAAAAATAGATAAGGGTACGCCCACCTCAAAATCTGAAATTTGTAAGTAGAAAAAGACATTCTCAAACATATCCACAAAAATACCATCAGAATAAGCAGGCATTTTTACATTCTGTGGAGCTCTTGGAAAGGAGGTGTCGCGATTGATTTTTTTATTCAACGCAAAAAAAAAGACGAATGGATAAGCGCGCCCCTCAAAATCTAAAATTTATCAGCAGAAAAAGAAATTCTCAAACATATCCACAAAAATACCATCAGAATAAGCAGGCAATTTTACATTCTGTGGAGCTCCCAGAAAGGAGGTATCGCGATCGCGCTTTCTCAAAAATTATGATATAGTTTTACCGTGGGGGGAGCTCGCCTATGGGTATGATTTTTTATTCAACCTAGAAAAAGGAAAAATAGATAAGGGTACGCCCACGTCAAAATCTGAAATTTGTAAGTAGAAAAAGACATTCTAAAACATATCCACAAAAATACCATCGGAACAAGCGGGCAAAGTTTGCATTCTGTGGAGCTCTTGGAAAAGAGGTATCGCGATTGATTTTTTTATTCAACGCAAAAAAAAGAGGAATGGATAAGCGCGCTCCTCAAAATCTAAAATTTATCAGCAGAAAAAGACATTCTAAAACATATCCACAAAAATACCATCAGAATAAGCAGGCAATTTTGCATTCTGTGGAGCTCTTGGAAAAGAGGTGTCGCGATCGCGCTTTCTCAAAAATTATGATATAGTTTTACCGTGGGGAGAGCTCGCCTATGGGTATGATTTTTTATTCAACCTAGAAAAAGGAAAAATAGATAAGGGTACTCCCAACTCAAAATCTGAAATTTGTAAGTAGAAAAAGACATTCTCAAACATATCCACAA
>JAKQYE010000064.1:2810-17058 GCA_023356605.1 Trichodesmium sp. MAG_R02
GAAAAATAGATAAGGGTACTCCCAACTCAAAATCTGAAATTTGTAAGTAGAAAAAGACATTCTCAAACATATCCACAAAAATGATATTGGAGCCAGTCGGCAATTTTGCATTCTGTGAAGCTCTCGGAAAAGAGGTAGGGCGATCGCGCTTTCTCAAAAATTATGATATAGTTTTACCGTGGGGGGAGCTCGCCTATGGGTATGATTTTTTATTCAACCTAGAAAAAGGAAAAATAGATAAGGGTACGCCCACCTCAAAATCTGAAATTTGTAAGTAGAAAAAGACATTCTCAAACATATCCACAAAAATACCATCAGAATAAGCAGGCAAATTTGCATTCTGTGGAGCTCTTGTAAAGGAGGTATCGCGATCGCGCTTTGTAAAAAATTATGATATAGTTTTACCGTGGGGGGAGCTCGCCTATGGGTATGATTTTTTATTCAACCTAGAAAAAGGAAAAATAGATAAGGGTACTCCCAACTCAAAATCTGAAATTTGTAAGTAGAAAAAGACATTCTCAAACATATCCACAAAAATGATATTGGAGCCAGTCGGCAATTTTGCATTCTGTGAAGCTCTCGGAAAAAGAGGTAGGGCGATCGCGCTTTCTCAAAAATCTCGAACTCCTCATCGTTTTTTAAAACTCCGAAGTCATAGGCTTGTTCCCAGTTATTAGCTACTTTATCCTCTTGCTAAGAACCTAAAGCTACATCCAAATTCAAATTATAAGAATAAAAAAAATCTTGGATAAACAATTATTCTACCCAAGAATTAAGATAAAATACATTAATGTTTGCTACAACATATTGACAAGAAGATGGGGATATGGGAGAACAGGGAGATTCCTACACTTATCACAATTTTATCAAAAAATTGAAAAACTCAAAGATTTGAGGGAAGATGCTCCCCATCACTACTGCGATCGCCTACCTAGTGAGCAGATCCATTACCATGATAATCATCAGTATCATAAAATCCATTCTTTGTACCAAAAAACAGACAACCAATAGTAAACAAAACAGTTAATCCCACTAAAATTAATTTAACATCCATAACTACAAACTCCTTTATATGAATTTACTGCTTCATCAAACTAATATAAAACGTCACTAGTTATGACATTTTAATGTTTACTTCCTGTTTCTAGCAGATACGTCGTCAATTCGACGCCTCCCTTAGTCAACAGTACTCTGTCCGTAGGCATTAAAGGGTCTCACCCTGCGCGATCTCTCTTTAAGACTACTCCTATTATAGTATACTCAAAGACTTATTGTGTCTAGTTAAAAACTTATAATACCCTTGATCTATTTAATTAAGTCAATGGTCTTTGCCCTAAAAGTTTGTTTTCATAGAATTTATTTACCTACTGAAATGATACCCCTAAAAATGTTGGCCTTTGTAAAGATTTAGATATCTCAAACCCACTCATAGAGTGAACTTAGTCTTGAGAATCTAATTTAGAAAGTAACCCCGGAAATGCTTATCCGTCAAGATTTATAGGCTTTTCCCTCAGACCTGAATTCAAAAAGCCTTTATATAAGGAGGTAAAAACCAACAGGTGCTTTATTCCACTTACATTATACCGTTTCACAGAAGTTATCCATTAAAAAGTCATTAAATCTTAAAGCATATAAAATCTTACTTTTAACTGTTGACTTTCTCCAAGGAGGAAGTCAACAGGAGGTTAACTTTTGAGTGCAGTAAAATACCTTACCCTTCTAATAAAGCTCCTGTCAAAACCAGATTTAGTATTACCACCTTCATGATAACCATATAATCAGCTATATTAATATTCACCAATTAAATCTTGGCTACGTAAAAGTGTTTCCGTCAGAGTTGCTAACTTCTGCAACTTAGCCCCTAACTCATTAGTACGTTCTTGATATTTTTGCTTTCGCATCAAAGCAGCACGAGCTAAATCTTCCCGTTTTTTTTTAGAGCTGTAACTGCAACTTTTTCCCAATTATTTACTTCCTCCAAACTTTGTTTATATTCAGGTTGAATATTTTCCCAAGCCACTTTAATATCTGCTAAAGCCTGATTTAGCAACTCGTGAGTATCCACCTTAGTTTTTTCCGAAAAAATTGCCTTCTTAATTTGTTCAGATATTTGCTCAACATCAATATGATTAAGCAAAGGAACAAAGTTTTTTACTTGTTGACTATAGCCAACTCCAGTAAGACACCAAGTTGCAAAATGTTCACAATTATTAAAAATAATATTATACTTTCTTTCTCCCAACCTACTCTCTGCTCTTTGAATAACCGTATCAGGAATGTAACGAAGAGGGTAGCGTTTAATATAAACCTTTCTTGCATCAGTAAAATAAGCCTTAGAAGTTCGTTCAATAGTTTCTGTTCCTTTGCGATAATGAATAACTGTCCCATCACCACAATCAATACCATGATGTTCATAAACACCATTTATATTTAGAAATTCTCTAACAGTGTATATTTGTTCTCCTCGTGCCATATTATTTTCCTAACCTTATCTCATTAAATTTTAATCTAAAAATAAATAATAAATGTACAGTTTCACTTTTTAGATAAATTTATTAGAACTTATGTAAAAAATTAATTTTTGTTATCATATAGATTGTTCAACATCTGAAGTATGTATAATACCAATTACCATCCATTAATTAATACTATACTTAGAAGAAAATTCAATACTATGGAGACAATTCAATTATTAAGTAATTAACACAGTTCTAATAAACCTTTTAAGAACTATTAACATAACATCCCATTACATATTATATATTTATAACTTTATAGTTACTTCAATCTCCCCTACTTACCCCTCTTACAGGTATCAATAGTTAGCACCCTATTCCCTAACTATACAATGACTATTCAACCGTAACCGGATCTAAATATAACTAAGAGTCCATGAATCTTCTTATTTTTACTTCTGTTTACCTCTCCCCTATTTCCCCTCCAAGATAAAGGTTAGGAATAAGTCTCAGGATAAAGATAGAGGTTAAAAATTTTTGATAAATATAGCAGTCCGCCCATAGGTTGCGACAAATAAAAAAGTAAATAAAACTGTTAAAAATCTTACCTACTCTCTGTTCCCTTTTCCCTGTTCCTTAAAAAGCAGTATAATTTTTGCCACGAACACTTATAGGATTGCTATAGTACAATTAAAGGTTAATGAATAAATTTTGCACAACTACCTATAACCCCATTTATTTCTGCGACTTCAAACCTTTTGAAAAAAAATTAAGACAAACTAAAACTACTAATCCTAAAGCTAAAATTCCAGCACTACTAGCAAGAACTAAAACATCCAAATGACGGACTGCAATTGCTGTTAATGCCCAAATAAACACCAAAGTATAAGCAACATCTTGTTTTTGAATATTAATAATTGCTGCAATAACAGTTCCAACTATTAACATAATTATTGTCCAAAAAATAGCAACTTGCCCTGAACCATCCCAACCTAAATTATCTAAAGCACAGGCTACATTTACAATTGTTGCCACACTAATCCAAGCAAAATATATACTGATAGGATAATAGACAAACCATTTCTCTTTTTTTGAAACTCTTTCATAACTAATTCCTAAATTTAGATATAGGCAAATCAAACAGCCTAAAATTCCTAACATTGCCAAGACCGAAAGAGTAAACAGTTGATATTGAAATAAAAATATCCAAACAATTTGTATCAAACTTGCACCCACTAAAAAATATTGACATTTCCGTAAAATTTGATTCTCCCGTTGTGCAGGCAATATCTGATAAATTCCGAAGCTAATTAAACCTAAATAAATTAATCCCCAAATAGCAAAAGCATAACTGGCAGGAGTAATCAAAACATCCTTAAATATTGTATTAGAAATTTCCCCTATCGTTTGACCGCCCGGGGGAGAAATATTTACATAAATATTCATTAAAAAAGTAGCTAAAATAGCAATTAAATTTGACCACTGTCGAATCATATCTGAGTTAAATTTACCTGTATTAGTTTTCATAATTATCCTCACTATTATGTACAAATGTTATTAATGAAATTATAATTGTACCCGGAAGTTGTTATCTATAAAAAAAGAAGTTTTTGTCTATAAAACCGACCGGGCCACCCAATCAAACCATATAGAATTAATCTTCAATTACTTCTAATCCACAAGCTTCTGCTACTTGTTGTGCTATACTTTTATATGGACGAGGTGGAGTGCGAGTATCCAGGTCTAAATTAAAACCTTCTACAACACGCTGAATTAATTTTGAACGCCATATAGCTTCTATTTCATAATCCGAACTAAGACTACCTTCAGATAAGGCTAGCATTAATTTATCTAACATTTGATATTGTCCTACTAAAATTGCTGCTTTAGTAACATCACTAGAATCAGTATCTAGGGCATCCAGTTGTCTACTAACTCGATTCCATTCTCTGTCAATTATATTTGTCAAAACTATAGCTATTTTAGCATTTCGTTCCTGTTTCAAAATTTTAAATTCTTTGTTGATCATTCTGGACAGCTCCTAGACATAAAATCATTTACCATTTTTTTGTATATCACATCTATCTGGTTATTATCTATGGGCATAATATTAAATTAAGAAATGTGCCTAATTAACTATTCTTTAGTATTTGTTATTTTTGGTCTAAAAGCCATTATAAATCAAAATCAATAACGAGAATTGTTAAAAATCATATACTTGATTCAGATATGCTCTAAAAAACTTATTACTATTCTATCTTAATTACTAAACTAAATATATAGTAATCCTATCTCAATTATGAGATAAATGGGAGGGTAGAAGGTATAAAGCAAGAGACAGGAAGGAAAAGGAATAGGAATTAAAGCTATTTTTAAGAAAGCTTATGATTTTGTATATCGGTTTTAGGATTGTTATGTATAGGGTTTTTCAAGTTACTAAGGTACTGCTATTTTTATTCTTTTTTATTCCCACTTAACCATAATTACTAATCTCTAGAAACATTATAGACAAGGTTTCTACCTACTTATGCCCAACAAAAACTTTGTATTTCAAAACTATGGGAATTCCTATAAGTTTAGAAATCTCTAGGATTAATAGCTAAAACTTCAAACTAATATAACAATCTGGTCATAGGTTGTAACAATTCAAAAATTTAAAAACTGTTTTAGAGAAACTTTATTATAGTTTAAATAACCCAGATTATAACTTAATTATTCGTTCTATTCCCACGGACGAAAAACCCAGAGATTATTTTCATTGGTATTTAGCAATTGTTCCCAAAATTGCTCTCGCTGCTGGATTGGAAATGGGATATGGAATGTTTATTAATACTGCTATACCAGAAGAAAATGCTGCTTTTTTACCTTATTTTGAAATTTCTATCAGTAAAGAAAAGGGCGAAAGTAAGTTTTCCTAAGTTGTGATTATAATGACTGATTGACTAGGATATGATAATCTATTTAAAATGAAATTATTTTAAAGGAATCTGACTATGACAAAATTACTAGTAGGTTTATTATTCGGTGGGTGCTCCGGCGAACATGAAGTATCTATTCGCTCTGCCAAAGCGATCGCTACTGCCCTAAGTCAGGGTAAAAATACAACCAAATATGAATTGATACCAATTTATATTCAAAAAGATGGTCGTTGGCAAACAAGTGATTTTTCTCAACAAGTCCTAAAGTCTGGCGAGTCACCATCATTACAACTGACAGATGAAAATAATAATGACCTCAATACGCCCCCAACCCAAGAAACCAGTTCTAATCTTTGGCAAATTCCCCTAAAAGCAGCAAAAGTAGATGTGTGGTTTCCAGTTCTTCACGGTCCAAATGGAGAAGATGGCACTATACAGGGTCTACTAAAGTTAATGCAGGTTCCCTTTGTAGGGTCGGGAGTTTTGGGTTCAGCAATAGGTATGGATAAGATAGCAATGAAAACAGCTTTTGAGCATACAGGTTTGTCTCAAGTCAAATATCAAGCCGTAACACGATCGCAAATTTGGTCTAATCCTTGTGTATTTCCTAAACTATGTGATGATATTGAAGCAGCCATAGGATATCCTTGTTTTATCAAACCTGCTAACTTAGGATCATCAGTAGGTATTGCTAAGGCACGCTCCCGTTTAGAATTAGAAACAGCCTTAGATAACGCTGCTAGTTATGACCGTCGAATTATAGTTGAAACCGGTGTAGAAGCAAGAGAGTTAGAATGTGCAGTCTTGGGGAATGACCTGCCGAAAGCTTCTATAGTTGGTGAGATTACTTATGAGAGTGATTTTTATGACTATGAAACTAAGTATGCAGAAGGAAAAGCAGATTTATTGATTCCAGCCCGAGTGAGTAAGGCGATCGCTACTCGAATTCAGGAAATGGCAACCCAGGCATTTTTAGCCGTAGATGCTGCAGGTTTAGCAAGAGTAGACTTTTTCTATGTAGAAAAAACAGGAGAAATTTTGATTAATGAAATTAATACTATGCCTGGCTTTACTTCAACCAGTATGTATCCTATGCTTTGGAAAGCTAGTGGCATTCCTTTTGATGAGTTAATAGATACTTTGATTCAGTTAGCTTTAGAAAGATATTCTAAGTAACTAACAATTTTCTCTAGGTTCTGCTATCACTACTGAATCACCATACCGCTCACAGTTGTATGTAAGTATGTTTTTTTAGTAATTGTTAACTTTGAATTTGGTTTTGATTGATTTCATCTAAACCCGTAAGCCATAAGAAAAGTATTTTATAATTTTTAGGAATATTCAGTGTCAAAGTACGGCGGATAGGAGCAGATAATCAGTTAATTTTCAATATTTCTTAATATTTTTCATTGCCTACGCAGAACCACTATATCTGGTAGGATTTAATGGTCATTTACCTCTACAGATAGGTTATTATCTAAGAGTTTGGGCAAGTCCTAACTATTTTCTACGGACGTTACATCCAACGTCCCTACCTACTCCCTCATTCCCTCACTCCCTTACTCCCCCGTGTTTTATTATCCGACATTCCGCAGTTCTTCATATATCTTTATGTATATTTACATTTTCAAAGAGACTTATAGGAAGAATATTTGTTCTAGAACTCAATATCAATAAAATTTATTAATAACTAATTTTTTATAAGAAAATTATTTACGATTTTTTATAGTCGTGAAAATTGAGGTTTATAGCAATAAGGTTTTCAGGGGTAGCGGGGCGATAGATAAATAAAACTTATCAATTTAATGTTAAGAAGTGCGGAATGTGGGTAGTATCTAAATTATTGGTGTTGCACAATATAGAATAATATATTGGAAGCTTAATTATAAATTGTCCCTACTGTCAAGGTCGTAAAGTAGTCAAAAATGGTCATCGTCAGGGAAAGCAGAATTATTTGCGCCGTGAGTGTGGCCATCAACCGCGAGAAAATCCCTGCCCTATAGGCTTAAGTTATGATCTTAAAAAGCTGCGTGTTAAAATGTCTCTTAACGGCATGGTATTGGAAGCTATTGAGAGAGTAACTGGTATTTCTCATAATACAGTCCTTAACTGGGTACGACTTGCTGCGCCACAAATTCTTGAAGATAACTTTGATATCCTGAAACTGCTCAAATTAATTAATTAATTACAGACTTTCATCGGCTCAAAAAACAAAATTTGGGTAGTGAGTGTGGTAAGTAGTCAAATGCCAGAAATTCTTAAGTTTGTTATAGGCGTACGCTGTGCTGTTACCTTAACAATATTGTGGCTTCCCTCAATTCTCCTAATCATTCGTTACTGTGCAACGGCAAATTATCGGGATTTGATATCAGAGATTACTTTTAACTTTTGACTTTTAAGTTTCCTGACTCCTGCTGCTGGAATTAATTCTTTAACTAACTGCCAAAAATATTTTATCGGCGGAATTTCTATCCGATCACTAGTTGTTACTACCACCACCTCACGACTCCAAACAGAATCTTTTATTGAAGAAACCTTATAAGTTGGAGGAGTTATACCTATTGTTCTAATAGCTAGAGTAGGGTCAAGTCTAGCATCCATTAAAGCCGAACTGGGCAGTAAAGCAATTAAATTTCCTTGTCGTACTACTCCTCGAAAACCATCGAGAGTATTTAACTCCAGTACTGCATTAAGTTTTGCCCCTACTCGCTCAAATTGTTCTTTGACTAATCTCTGCATTCCATACCCATCCTTGAATATTACTTGAGGGTAGCAAACAAGTTCGGTCCACGGTATTTGTTCATATTTAGTAAGAGGATGGTTTGCTCCCATTAATACTTCTATGGGTTCAGTGTAGAGGGTATCCACTAACATTTCTGAACCGGTAGTGAATAAGCGGTTATTCATAACGATCGCTATATCTACTAAACCATCTTTGAGAACTTTCAGAGTGCGATCGCTTCCTAGAGCAGTTACTCGTAATTTAATTTCTGGATAATCACAACAAAATCTTTGCAAAACTGGGGGGAGATAGGTAGCACAGACAGAGTGAATAGCTGCGACACATAATTCTAGCTGTTTCCCAGCCAGCATTTCTGTTATTTCTTGATTAGCACTTTCCCAAGCTTGACAAATCTTTCTAGCATAAGGCCACAAACATTCCCCTGCTAGGGTTAGTTTAGCTTGGTTGCTACGGTGAAATAAGGCTGTACCTAATTGTGTTTCTAAGGCTTGCACTTGCCGACTGACTGTTGATTGGGTGACATTACATTTTCGCGCTGCTTCTTGAAAGCTACCCGTTTGTGTAACCCATAGAAACGCTTGCAACTGCTCTAGACGCATAGGGTTTTCAAAAATATTATTTATATAAGCTTCTTATTATAGCAGATTTGCTGTTTTAATTTAGTCAAGTTTAATACAGTTTGCTACTAGTATCAGTTCTTAGTACCTCAGGCTAAATCTGAGCCTGAAAATACTGAAATTGAGATTTTTTGATATCCTTTGCCATAATCTTACAAACTATACAGTTAGATTGGCCTTGGGTCAATCGTAATATTGTCAGACTAAAAAATAGTAATCAGAAAAAAGTAATTTTAACAATATCAGGACTTACGCAGGCAAACTGAGAAACCCGGTTTCTCGTAGATATTTATATGTTAAAAACAATGATTTACTGTCTTAACCGGGTTTCTTTGCGTAAGTCCTGAATATGTGGTTTGGTAAGGTTAAGGATAGGAGTCTTAATATTGATATTAATCATACTTTAGATATTGAAAAAAAATAATAAAAAATTTGATAAAAATGTTGAATAATTAACAAGAACTATCTGTAATACTGTAAAGTTTGTCAAAAACGACTATCTGGAGGAGATAGCGATCGCTCCAGAAAAAAGGGTTATAGCAAGGGAAGGGAGAATTTTTGTAACAGAGGAGTTCCCAGAAAGAATTGCCCGTTAATTTTTGCTCTCTTGTCTACCTAAAATCCTAACATGGGTGAGAAAAGATAGCTGAAAACCTGGTTTTTTTTTGACTCGGAGAAGATTAAAACCTTTACCCGTGAATAGTTTAATGCTTAAATTGTTATATTTTAATCAGTAGTGGGAAAAATACAGTTAAACATAAATATAGACATCTTCAAGCGAGTGGAGTATATAAATGATCCCCTATTTACCTCCCCCTTTTTTAAAGGAGAACTTCCGTTTTCCCACTTGAAAAAAAAAGGGAGGTAGTGGCAGAATATTCAGCACTGTACCTTACTAGCCTAAGAGATACTATAAATATAACTAATATCAACTTATGAATAAGAATCTAGTATGGTTATTCGTCATTGTGGCCATAGTTTTTGTCACTTTTGGAGATAGTTTAGAATTCATTCCCGAACCCATCCAAAATGGCAGTTTAGAAAGTCGTAAATTTATATTGGGGTTATGGCCAGATTGGTTGAAACCCAAAAATACGAATCAACGTACAGAAGAAGCTGTGGAAAATTTAGAGAACCCTGTTAAAACAGAGTAGTCTTCAATAAAGGCAATAGGGAACTACTGAAGTCAAATAATTGGACAAAATTCTATATAACTGTACATTCTTTGTTATAAATATGGAATGTATATCTAATTTATTTAGAAGAGGTAAAGAGCGCCAATATTTCCCGTGGTAAAGTCCCTATTACCCACAGGATTATATAACTATCAGGCTAAAAATCATTTCTTACTCAAATTCTGGGACAATAGAATATGGCCATAATTATAGGATCCTTGTTTTTGGAACCCAGATCTAGAAAATGCAAAATTAGCGATCGCCATCGCCATCACTGCCCTATTCTATCATTCTGCTTGGGGTTACAAAGACTATAACTATCTGCGGAGCCTAACTCTGCGACAACACTGTCCCAATTTTGGGTAGTGTTGTCACTGTAATTTTGCCCTTGACGGTTTTGTAGTTGTAATTCCTTGTCTCCATCAATTATAAAGTAGGTACCGTCTTCATCTTTAGCAAAAGTTGCTGTGCCTTCGGATTAAATAATGGTAGAAAGAGAACCGATAAGCTGATCATTGTTCAGGTCAATATTAAACTCCTCTTCTATGGATAAGAGAGCATCCCCTGATTTCCAACCGGAACCACTAGTAATCACACCTTCAAAATTAGTGGTCCAGACATAAGCTTGACCATCTCTGGCATTCTGACCTTGGAGTAGGACACGATAACTATCTGCAGACTCTAACTCTACGGCTACACCGTCCCAATTTTCGTTAGTGTTGTCACTGCGATTTTTGCCATTACGGTCTTTTAGTTGTAATTCCTTATCTCCATCAATTATCAAGTAAGTATCATTTGAATCTTTGGCAAAAGTTGCTGTGCCTTCGTCTTCAATTATGAGATAACCGATAAGCTGATCATTGTTCAGGTCAATATCAAACTCCTCTTCTATGGATAAGAGAGCATCCCCTGATTTCCAACCGGAACCCTTAGTAATCACACCTTCAAAATTAGTGGTCCAGACATAAGCTTGACCATCTCTGGCATTCTGACCTTGGAGTAGGACACGATAACTATCTGCAGACTCTAACTCTACGGCTACACCGTCCCAATTTTCGTTAGTGTTGTCACTGCGATTTTTGCCATTACGGTCTTTTAGTTGTAATTCCTTATCTCCATCAATTATCAAGTAAGTATCATTTGAATCTTTGGCAAAAGTTGCTGTGCCTTCGTCTTCAATTATGAGATAACCGATAAGCTGATCATTGTTCAGGTCAATATTAAACTCCTCTTCTATGGATAAGAGAGCATCCCCTGATTTCCAATCGGAACCACTAGTAATCACACCTTCAGAATTAGTAGTCCAGACATAAGCTTGACCCTCTCTGGCATTCTGACCTTGGAGTAGGACACGATAACTATCTGCAGACCCTAACTCTACGGCTACACCGTCCCAATTTTCGTTAGTGTTGTCACTGCGATTTTTGCCATTACGGTCTTTTAGTTGTAATTCCTTGTCTCCATCAATTATCAAGTAAGTATCATTTGAATCTTTGGCAAAAGTTGCTGTGCCTTCGTCTTCAATTATGAGATAACCGATAAGCTGATCATTGTTCAGGTCAATATTAAATTCCTCTTCTATGGGTAATAGAGCATCCCCTGATTTCCAACCGGAACCCTTAGTAATCACACCTTCAGAATTAGTAGTCCAGACATAAGCTTGACCCTCTCTGGCATTCTGACCTTGGAGTAGGACACGATAACTATCTGCAGACCCTAACTCTACGGCTACACCGTCCCAATTTTCGTTAGTGTTGTCACTGCGATTTTTGCCATTACGGTCTTTTAGTTGTAATTCCTTGTCTCCATCAATTATCAAGTAAGTATCATTTGAATCTTTGGCAAAAGTTGCTGTGCCTTCGTCTTCAATTATGAGATAACCGATAAGCTGATCATTGTTCAGGTCAATATTAAATTCCTCTTCTATGGGTAACAGAGCATCCCCTGATTTCCAACCGGAACCCTTAGTAATCACACCTTCAGAATTGGTAGTCCAGACATAAGCTTGACCACTCATGGTATTCTGACCTTGGAGTAAGACACGATAACTATCTGGGGACCCTAACTCTACGGCAACACCGTCCCAACTTGGGGTAGTGTTGTCGCTGTAATTTTGGCCTTGACGGTTTTGCAGTTGTAATTCCTTATCTCCATCAATTATCAAGTAGGTATCATTTGCATCTTTGGCAAAAGTTGCTGTGCCTTCCTCTTCAATTATGCTTAATTCTTGTACATCAGAAAGATTCACCGTAACTGTTGCTTCATCTGTCAATTCCCCATCGCTAGCTTCAATGGTAATATTGAGGATGGGGTTGGTGTCATAATCAAGATCGTCACTGTCGTTAACTAGGAGGCGATCCCTATCAATAATAAAAGCTGAATTGCCATCTTGATCAGGGTCTAGGTTTTTAATGATGCTGAATGTAAGTCTTTTATCGTTAGGATGAGTTGCATTTATAGTCCCGATAATGGTTTCATTGTCGCTACTTTCAGCTATGTCAAATGATTGGTTTAGCAATTCTGGGGGTTCATTAATATCGTTAACATTAATGCTCAACTGTTGTTCTAAACTTTCTCCTTCTCCATCAGTAGTTTTAACTCGAATACTGTAACTAGACTTATTTTCATAATCTGGAGAACTATTGATTTTTAGTTGGTCATCATTAATACTAAAAGCTTGGTTATCTGTATCTCCGTTACCTGCTACTAATTCATAAGTAAAGGCATCTCCATTGTCGGGGTCGTTTGTGGAAAATGTTCCAACTACACTGTTAGCTGGTTCATTTTCATTAATTGCTGTGTTGCTAAGATTAAGAGCAGTGGGCGCTTCATTGATATCGTTAACATTCATGGTTAACTGTTCTTGATAACTGGCTCCGCTTCTATCAGTAGTCTGAACTAGAATACTATAACTAGACTGACTTTCATAGTTGGGGGAACTGTTGATTATCAGTTGATCCCCGCTGATGTCGAATCTTCCGTTGTCGGTGTCTCCTATGCCTGAAACTAAACTGTAGGTAAAAATATCTCCAATATCGGGGTCGGTGGTGGAGAAGGTACCTAATGCGGTATTCCCTACTACGTTTTCGTCGATGGTGTTATTGCTGAGGACGAGGTCAGTGGGAGCAGAGTTTTCGTTAGTCGGACCGATAGTTTCAATAGTCAGCTCATAACTACCGACGTTGTTACCAGAACCACTACCTTCGGTATTGGGGTCGTAAGAGCTATTGCCATCACCACTAATACCCAAATAGAATGTGCCTGCTTCCTCAGTCCGGAAAGTACCTGTACCTGCTTCAGTTCCATAGTAGGAAGAAATATCTGCACCTGTGGAGTCAAACAGTCGCACTCTGGCCGGACCAATGGGCCTGTCCCGTTCATCTAACAATCCTGACAAGTTAAAGTTGACTTCTTCGCCGATGTCGAGGTCGAACTTAAATAGGTCTACATCTTGCTCTTGTAGGATATTGCTATTGTCGCCGACTTGGCCACTGAAGGTGTAGATGCCTGGGTTAGTCAAACTTAGCCCAGTGTCGGTTGCTTCAGTTAAGGTGTCGTTGGGTTCCTCATCTCCCATAGTCCTATCGATAGTTTCAATAGTCAGGTCATAACTACCGACGTTGTTACCAGAACCACTACCTTCGGTATTGGGGTCGTAAGAGCTATTGCCATCACCACTAATACCCAAATAGAATGTGCCTGCTTCCTGAGTCAAGAAAGTACCTGTACCTGCTTCAGTTCCTTCGTCCCAATAAATCTCTGCACCTGTAGAGTCAAACAGTCGCACTCTGGCCGGACCAATGGGGGAGTCCTGTTCATCTAACAATTCTGACAAGTTAAAGTTGACTTCTTCGCCGATGTCAAGGTCGAACTTAAATAGGTCTACATCTTGCTCTTGTAGG
The DNA here is from genome assembly GCA_023356605.1 of Trichodesmium sp. MAG_R02. GTDB lineage: Bacteria > Cyanobacteriota > Cyanobacteriia > Cyanobacteriales > Microcoleaceae > Trichodesmium. Next base: position 16,622 of record JAKQYE010000064.1, read on the forward strand.
ATATTGCTATTGTCGCCGACTTGGCCTCTGAAGGTGTAGGTGCCTGGGTTAGTCAAACTTAGTCCAGTGTCGGTTGCTTCAGTTAAGGTGTCGTTGGGTTCCTCATCTCCCATAGGCCGATCGATAGTTTCAATAGTCAGGTCATAACTACCGACGTTGGAACCAGAACCACTACCTTCGGTATTGGGGTCGTAAGAGCTATTGCCATCACCACTAATACCCAAATAGAATGTGCCCGCTTCCTGAGTCAAGAAAGTACCTGTACCTGCTTCAGTTCCTTCGTCCCAATAAATCTCTGCACCTGTAGAGTCAAACAGTCGCACTCTGGCCGGACCAATGGGGGAGTCCTGTTCATCTAGTAGCTCAATTTCCTCAGAGAATTTCACCGCTTCTCCAATATCAAGTTCCAGCTTGAATAAATCTACATCGTTTTCCGG
>JAKQYE010000064.1:17158-27000 GCA_023356605.1 Trichodesmium sp. MAG_R02
CAGTACATTAACGTTATCACCGATTTCTCCTGAGTAGTTAAATACTCCTGAGTTGGTGAGAGTTAATCCTGTATCTACTGCTTCGGCAAGAATGTCATTGGTTTCATCTGTACCCAAAGTCCGACCAACGGTTTCAATCGTTAAATTATAAGTCCCTACTTCATGAGAGAAACCATTACTGCCTCCAGTATTCATGCTCGGGTCATAAAATGTACCGTAACCACTCACACCAATGTAGAGAGTTTCCACATTTTCAGCACGATAAATTTTGTCAGTATAACCGGAACTATTTGGGTCATCGAATGTAGATACCAAGCTACCATTAGCATTAAACAGTTGGACTTGACCAAGAAGAGGATATCCATTTTCATCTAGTAGCTCAATTTCCTCAGAGAATTTCACCGCTTCTCCAATATCAAGTTCCAGCTTGAATAAATCTACATCGTTTTCCGGCAGTACATTAACGTTATCACCGATTTCTCCTGAGTAGTTAAATACTCCTGAGTTGGTGAGAGTTAATCCTGTATCTACTGCTTCGGCAAGAATGTCATTGGTTTCATCTGTACCCAAAGTCTCACCAATAGTTTCAATAGTCAAGCCATAGTTACCTGGTGCATTACCATCACCACTGCCTTCTATGTTAGGATCGTAATTTGTATTTCCAGGACCGCTAATACCTACATAGAAACTACCTGCTTGGTATTCTTCAGTAACAATAAAAGACTGATAATCTGGCGAGTCTGGCCATGGGTTCAAAGAATGTGAATTTCCTGTAGGATCAAACAGTTGCACTTCGGCTTCCCCCATAGGAGCACCTTCTTTACCTATTAATTGTATTACCCTTGGTAAACGGACTATTTCTCCCAGGTCTAGGTGTATCTCAAACAAATCTACATCATTTGGTTGCGCTAGGTTAGTATTATCGCCAATTTCACCAACATAGCTGAAAATACCGTGATTTTTCTGGGTTAGTCCCGTCTGAGTTGCCCGTGCTATAGTGTCATTAGGTTCTTCGTAAAAGTCTTCATTAACGAATGCCAAACCCCCACCATATTCTATTCCCGTATCGCCAAGCACAGTTACAACTGCAGTTGATACATCTATCTCGTAAAGTAAAGTATCACCATCTCGTTTAGCATATAAGACATTTTTCTCTGTATCAAAGGCTAATCCCACATTATCCCATGACCATATTCCCGTATCTCCAATTACAGACCAATCATCAGTATTGGGGTTGTAGAACATCAAATCTTGAGTGTTACCCAACCCATATACTCCTTCGTTACCAAAGGCTAATCCATGTAGTGAACTGAAAGGGGAGCTTAGGTTAGAAATTGGCTCTCCTGTATTGGGGTTGATACTATAGAAATCATTACCATTTGTCCCATAGAGAATATTTCTAGAGCTATCGTATGCTAGTCCGTCATAAGAAAAAGGGTTATTACTAATTTGATTAGCAACGCTAGCATCAGAATTGATTTTGAATAAGGACTCATTACCACCATAGATGAAGCTTGAAGATTCGCTGGAAGCTAGACCACGCATCCTTGTCCAATTAGGATTAGTGGTAAGACGAGTAGCATTACCTGTAGTTGTATTCAGAGTGTATAAACCATCTCCATAATCATCTGAGCTAAAGTACAATTTGCCTTTAGAGACATTATCAACTAATGCTAAACCACCACCATCTGCTATTCTTGTATTCCCAATACTCTGAGTTTGTCCCGTTGAAGCATCTATCTCGTAAAGTAAAGTATCACCATCTCGTTTGGCATATAAGACATTTTGCTCTGTATCAAAGGCTAATCCTACATTATTCCATTCGGAGATTCCCGTATCTCCAATTACAGACCACATATTAGTATTGGGGTTGTAGAACATCAAATCTGCACTAGAACCCAACCCATATACTCCTTCGTTACCGAAAGCTAATCCATCTAGTGAACTGAAGGGGGAGCTTAGGTCAGAAATTGGCTCTCCTGTATTGGGGTTGATGCTATCGAAAGAACTGCCATTTATTCCATAGAGAATATTTCTGGAGCCATCGTATGCTAGTCCTTCATATACTCCATAATAAAAAAATGGATTAGCAACACTGCCATTAGTATTGATTTTTAAGAAGTCGTAATTGTTACTACCATAGAGGAAACCTGAAGAGTCGCTGGGAGCTAGACCACTGCTTCCCATCAAATAATTATCATTGCTAAAAGGAGTAGCATTACCTGTGGTTGTATTGAGAGTGTAGAAACCTTCATTATCTGAGCTAAAGTACAGTTGAGCTTTTCTAGTTCCAGTACCTCCCATCTCCCGACCAATAGTTTCAATAGTCAAGCCATAGCTACCTGGTGCATTACCATCACCACTGCCTTCTATGTTAGGATCGTAATTTGTATTCCCAGGACCGCTAATCCCTACATAGAAACTACCTGTTTGGTATTCTTCAGTAACAATAAAAGACTGATAATCTGGCGAGTCTGGCCATGGGTTCAAAGAATGTGAACTTCCTGTAGGATCAAACAGTTGCACTTCGGCATCCCCCATAGGAGCACCTTCTTCACCTATTAATTGTATCACCCTTGGTAAACGGACTATTTCTCCCAGGTCTAGGTGTATCTCAAACAAATCTACATCATTTTGTGGCAGTAGATTAGTATTATCGCCAATTTCACCAACATAGCTGAAAATACCGTGATTTTTCTGGGTTAGTCCCGTCTGAGTTGCCCGCGCTATAGTATCGTTAGGTTCTTCATAAAAGTCTTCATTAACGAATGCCAAACCGCCACCATATTGTATTCCTGTATCACCGAGTACAGTTACAACTGCAGTTGATACATCTATCTCGTAAAGTAAAGTATCCCCATCTCGTTTAGCATATAAGACATTTTTCTCTGTATCAAAGGCTAATCCCACCTTATTCCATTCGGAGATTCCCGTATCTCCAATTACAGACCAATCATCAGTATTGGGGTTGTAGAACATCAAATCTTTATTAGAACCCAACCCATATACTCCTTCGTTACCAAAGGCTAATCCATGTAGTGAACTGAAAGGGGAGCTTAGGTTAGAAATTGCTTCTCCTGTATTGGGGTTGATGCTATAGAAATCACTACCACCATCTGTTCCATAGAGAATATTTCTGGAGCTATCGTATGCTAGTCCGTTATAATAATAAAGGTTACTACCAATTTGATTAGCAACGCTACCATCAGCATTGATTTTGAATAAGGACCCACTACCACCATAAATGAAACTTGAAGATTCGCTGGGAGCTAAACCTCTCATCGACATTTGATTTCCGTTAAAGGTTACAGGAGTAGCATTACCTGTAGTTGTATTCAGAGTGTATAAACCATCTCCAGAATCATAAAAACCATCTTCAGAATCATCTGAGCTAAAGTACAATTTGCCTTGAGTACCTCCCATCTTCCGACCAATAGTTTCAATAGTCAAGTCATATTTTCCAGGAGCTCCTGAACTACCGCTACCTTCTTGGTCAGGGTTATAACTCGTGTTACCATCACCGCTAACACCAACATAGAAAGTACCTGCCTGTTTAGCTTCGTAAATAATATAGTTGGGGTCAAACAGATAACCTAATTCCAAGAGATTCAAGTTATCAAACACTTGTAATTCGGCATCACCAATATCAGTGTCGTTTTCGTCTAACAAATCAATAGTTTGTGGTAACCGGAGGCGATCGCCTAAACCCAAGTCTAACCTAAAGAAATCAACATCTTTCTCAGGGTCAACATTAGGGTTATCTCCAATTTCACCAGAATAGGTAAAAGTACCATCACCACGAATAGTTAGTCCGGTATAAATAGCTCGCGATAAAATATCGTTAGGTTCTTGTATCATTATAGGTATTACAGCCCGTTTTAAAGCACTGAAATATGGGAACAATTAATTGAATTATACCATATATCTCGCTTTTTTAGCAAGTTAAAATCGAAAGTTGTAATATTAGTTAATAATTACTCCTATCTTCCCAAAAATAACCATTATATCCACTAAAATTAACCGTTAGCTTCTATTAATTCTATAAACTTAGGCTATACTTTCCATGGTGTTATATCCCACATTCCGCACTTCAAGTATACTACAAGGGTATTTTTAAGGAAGAAGATCCATTACAGTCTCTGTTATTGCTAATAACTATCAATAGTTTCTGTAATATGTATTTTTACTTACAAACTTCAGAGTTATTATCAGGTAAGGCTTTTAATAACATGTTTTTTTTATGCTACATCTTGAATTACGGAATGTAAGTTATATTATAGTTATTCTAAATACAAATAAGACGCTATTTGGCATAATAATTAAGAAAAATTATATTAAAAGAGGTATTGATATGTGAATACATTCTAGCTCTTTTTAATGCACTAAAATCATGTTCTATGTCATTGAAATCAATGGATTTTGTTTTACATCTTTTTATAATTCTTTCCAATCTTATTTTCTTCGACGACTTTTTACCTTAGTTGCTGACAATTTTGGGCGAGATAACCATCTATATATCGAAGCTCTTCCTCTCCCAAATGTATGAGCTGCTTCGGTAATCGCACCGCCATTTTCTACAAAATTTATGACTTTTTGTCTTAAGTCTAAACTGTAAGGCATAGTTCAAAATAGTTTTTAGTTTACTTAATTTTATTATACTCAATTTTTGTTCCAATCTTAATTAAAACGACTATATTTCTTGTGAACTAAAAAGCAAAAAGGACATAACCTGTGAAAAAAAATCAACGAAAAAGTTGCCCGCTTATGGGCGAGGCTTTAAACCCAATTTTTAGCTAACCTTCCTACATTATACAACAAAAATAGATCACACTTGGCATTAGCTGTGCTAAGAAACGGCAAAATCCGTGATTTTTCGTCCTTTAGGTGTTTTGTAGGCCAGTACAATTTGCTTAGGAGATATGCCTAAGTTGACAAGTTCATTTGCTATGTTTTCTTTTGTACCGTCTTGTTGCATGCAAATTTTGTCGTTGACTCTCAGAAGTCTATTTATTAATTATTATAACAATTTGCAATTAGCAGTAGCTTAATTAGTTAGTAAGCTAATTCACCAACCGATCACTACAAATAACTTCTCAAACACTTCATTTATTATATCTTCCATACTATCTATATTTGTAATCTTCGGGCCTTGGATAAATTCTTTCAATGTAATTTTCTGATTTTTAAAATCCTTAATAAAATTACGCAATCTTTTTAAATACTTTACCTCAGACTCTCCTTGTTTTAACAAAGTTTCCATCAAATCTTCTCCATTTCGCTCTGCTTTCCGATATTGTTTGACCATATTACCTTGAGGAGTATTTTTGACCTCCCGTAATTCAGCTTTAATTTGTTCATACTGTTGAGATAATAATTCAATTTCTTTCCCTAAACGCTCACATTCTTTTTCACCATCATTTTGGTAAAACCTTACTATTTTTTGATTTGTTTCCCTTTCAATCTCTAGTAACCTAGCTAAATCACCACTTTTATAAGCAACATTAATTTCTTTCATTATTTCAGTATACAGAATACTAGTTTCATCATCGGTAGCTTTATCAGGATGAAATTTATCAGCTAATTTTAAGAAAATTTTTCTTAAATCTCTACTTGGACGTGGTTGAGAAATATCTGGTTGTTTATTAAATTTCGAGTAATTTTTATCATCATCATAATCCTGTCCCAAAAAGTCTTGATCAGTTGAATCTTCCAATTTATCTCTAATATCATATTGAAAATTTGCTGATGATGATTTAGAAAAATATTCTGGTCTTAGAGAAATTTTCCCTGCTAGTTGTAGAGTTTGATAAACATCTATAACTTCTTGCTTTTGCCGTTTTCCTAAACGTTTATTACTTAGAATTTTATCAAATAGAGCATGAATTTCATAATCCAAGCTATTAAGTTTCTCCTCAAGTGGTCTACTTTTATCAAACATTTCTTGACTCAAGGTTTGTATCTTTTGAGTGAGGTTAGATAATTCAGTTTTCTTACGCTTAATTTGGGTCAGCAGTTTTTTGTGCTTTTCATTAAGAAAATTAATTCTACCATGAACAGAAGAAAATGATAGATAATTTTCTTTAGATAGAGGATTAGAGGTAGCCATTTTTTTAGTTTTTTTTGGCATAATAAATATCTTAAGTGTTATTTTTGGAAATTTGATTTTTATAGGTTATCGTGGTTTGCTCAATGCATTATTTCATATCATTTCTCTTTAAGAGAATAGGGCATAGGGAATAGGGAATAGGGAGCAATTTGAAATATCAGAATATTTTTATTATGACTAATTAGGGACTAGGGAGCAAATTGAACTTGAAGTTATAGTCGTTTCACAATAGAATTGAGACAAGTGTTTTTTGCGATGAAACTATTTTAGGCGAAAAAAGGTCTCATTCTTCTTTAAAATAACTGTATCTGGTAAGCATTCAGAACTTAGCAGTTAACTTCACCCCCCTACTCCCTCTCTAAAGCCCAGCTTAGGGATCATTCCCCTACTCAAGATAGGGGTTGAAAAGTTTTCGAGGAATGGCATGGTTTGTATTCTTAAAGGAGCCTACTTTGGCCGTAACTTTTAATTCTATCTCAATTTATCAATGGCTTTTGCCTCCTTTATTTAGCAATAGCTGATAGCTAAATACTTATCTTATCTGTTTTATTAAAGTGAAAGATGCCATTAAAACAAACTGTTAAAGTTAGGCCATAGGGTTAAACTTAATTTACACTCTTATAACATAAAAAAACAGGGGATGCCAATCCCCTGTGGCCAACAGATTTACCAACAATATGCTTTTGATTCCTTAGTAGTACTCACATGAACTTCTATTGGTCGTGTAAAGCCGATGAATAGCGAATTTATGGTATTCACAACCTTAATATCTCTAAGATTAAATGAAAAACTTAAAATCTGGGTTTAACTCGATAGTATAATTCATACTCACAAATCAAAATTGTTTTTTTTAACTAGGTTAACTGTTTCTTAGCTAATCTGTATATTAATACTCTTATCCAAAAAAAGCAACCCTTATTATAGTTATTTATATTTTTTTATGATAAAAATTTAGGGTAGAGAGTATCAAGTAGGGTTGAGGAATAAGATATCTTAGCTTTTTATAAACGAATTGTTAAGAAAATGATAACTCTGTAGGGAGGTTGGATGAAACGCCCCACTCTTTATAGTCTATTAACCCACTTTCCGCACTTCAAGTATACTACAAGGGTATTTTTAACGAAGAAGGTAGATTATAGCCTCTATTATTGCTAATAACTATCAATAGTTTTTGTAATATGTATTTTTTACTTACAAACTTCAGAGTTATTATCAGGCAAGGCTTTCAATGTCATGTCTTATATACTACATTTTGACGTGCGGAATGTAAGTATTAATTATGAAAAGTGCTATAGTTACAGCGCTTTTCACAAAGGTAGACTACGGTAACAATATAAGTATATTTAAATTTTGATAAGTTATATCAAAGTCCGTTTTGAATAGAGTTTTACAGCATTATTTTTTTTAAGTATGGCTACACATCATAGTTTACAGGAGGTAGCTCAGGACTTACGCAAACTCATCTAGGTCCAACCTATGTAGGGGCTTGCTGGTATTTCCCCTCACCCTTATGTAGTGCCCGTGGGTAAGTCCTGTAGATGCTAGTATGGTGAGGCATTTAATACTTTCCCTAGAATAATATACTTTTTTAGTATTCAATTGTTAATAAAAACTGCTATAGCTATAATTCAGGACTTACGCAGGCAAACTGAGAAACCCGGTTTCTCGTAGATATTTATGTGTTAAAACAATGATTTACTGTCAAAACCTGGTTTCTTTGCGTAAGTCCTGTAATTATCCGGACATGATATGATATTAGACAATCTTACCTGTAGCAATCTTCATGTCGGTAGACCACAGAGCGGGACGTAACGCGAATGCGACATGAAACGCATTTTTGTTATGTAACCTCCCTACAAGGTTCTGGTTATGGCGATGTAGTTTATCAATTTATTTGAAAAGCGGTGTAAAATAATATTAAATAGATATCTGGTAAAAATAAATCAGTTTTTTTCTCAAAGTTAATAACTATAATATTATGTGGAAAAAAATCGCTGAACATATAACCAAAGTAACAGTCGAAAATTTTGAAGTAACTGACTATCATTCAGTTGGAGGAGGTTGCATCAACACTGGCTACAAAGTGAGCGATGGCACTCGTAGTTATTTTGTCAAAATTAATCAAGCTTCCCTAGTGGAAATGTTCCGAGCAGAAGCATTGGGGTTAAAGCAAATGCAGGAAACTCAGACTATTCGAGTTCCTAAACCTCTCTGTTATGGAACGGAAGGAAATAATTGTTATATAGTATTAGAATGGTTAGACTTAAGCGATCGCGGTCACGATAAATCTTGGGAACAGATGGGGCGTAACCTAGCCTCTTTGCACCGCTATCAAGGAAAGAAGGAATTTGGTTGGGATATTAATAATACCATTGGTTCTACACCTCAGATTAATAGTAGGTGTACAGACTGGGCAGAATTTTGGGTACGACATCGCATTGGTTATCAGCTCAAGTTAGCAAAGGGTAGGGGTCTTAGTTTTAGTGATAGTGATCATCTGCTGAAAATTATTCTAGAATTATTAGCAGATCATCAACCACAACCTTCTCTAGTTCATGGTGACTTGTGGAGTGGAAATGCTTCAGTTACAGTGGATGGGGAACCAATAATTTTTGACCCGGCGACTTATTGGGGCGATCGCGAAGTTGATATTGCTATGACAGAGTTGTTTGGTGGTTTTCCTACTACTTTTTATCGTGGTTATAATGAAGCTTGGCCTTTAGATGATGGCTACAAACAGCGCAAAACTCTTTATAATCTATATCATGTTTTGAATCATTTTAATTTATTTGGTGGTGGTTATGCTTCTCAAGCGGAAAAAATGATCCAGCAACTTTTACGGAAAAATTGGGTCTAAAGTCTCCTCTGCTTATCGGGAGACTTTTGTACTGCTACAAAAGCAGGTATTGTGCCATGGAGATATTCTATAGGCACTCCTGACGAACTGGAGTTTAGACTAAATTTTGGGTTATTCAAATAATCTACTAAGAAGGAAGGAAAAGTCGAAACTTAGAACCAAAGGATAATATAAGCCTTGGCCATAAAATAAGTGATAGATATTATTTGTTTTTGTTGGCGAGTTTGGGCTAGGGTTGCATTATTCGAACTCCTCCCAAAATCTTGCGATCGCTTAACTAACATAGCATAGACTCAGTAAAACTGACTTACAAGTGATTACAATGCTTATGAGTGAAAGGTTTTAGTGCATTTAGCTAATGTTTCTATTCTCCCTCGGCCAGTTTCAAGCAAACTATAATTAACAGGACTTACGGAAAGGCACTAACTGTAGTGTAAATATCTAAAATAATTATCAAAAATACACTATATATAGCGGTACTGCGTAAGTCCTGATTAATCCAGGACTTACGCAGGTACGCTACATATAGCGTACTGTCAAAATAAAATTGTCAATACTATAATTAGTTCTTTTAGGATAAATATTACTTTTAACATCCATTAAATAAGGTTACAAAATATTAAATTTATTTGCTAAAAATGTTTGATTATTAGATAATAATGACATGACTATTCTAGTTAAAAAATATGAATTTTAATTTTGTTGTAACTCGTCAATATTTACTTAAGTCTCACACAAATTTTACAATAACAAACCTAGCACTCTCCAGATCGAAAATATTAGCCATGATACAATAAATCGCTATTTAAGAACAGAATCTTTAAATTCAGAAGATTTATGGCGAAATGTTAAAGAAGAATTTGTTTGGTGATACAGAAG
>JAKQYE010000065.1 GCA_023356605.1 Trichodesmium sp. MAG_R02
CGAGCGAGGCGGATCAGGATCTGACCGCCAATCTCATCCTCGACGATGGCGGCGATGCCACGATGTTCGCCCTGTGGGGCGCGCGGATCGAAGCGGGCGAGACCATGCCCGAACCGCATAACACCTAACACCTAACACCTAACACCTAACACCTAACACCTAACACCTAACACCTAACACCTAACACCTAACACCTAACACCTGACATCTAACACTTCTTTCTATGTTCAATTCTACTCCAGAAGCGTTTAAAAATCCTAGATATTTTTATAGTAATCTCTGGATTTTTGGTATTTTAATTATTGTTGTTATTTTCCTGTTTATAATTATGTCTTCTCTAGAAGATAAATCCGAGTTTTTAACAGACCCATTTCTCCAATTTCCGACAGAAAATTCTGTACAAGTTGTTTGGTTTACTGAATTTCCTGGCCAACGTCATCTTGTTGTTTATGGTGAAAATTTGAATCAAGTTGTTGAAGCAAATACTACTAAACTTAGTCGTACTCGTGAAGACCAAAATTCTTTAGTCGGAAAACAAATAGAAAAAGGTTTAATTTATCAACAACCTATTGTGCGAGATATCTGGCGACATGAAGCCAAAGTTATTGGTTTAACTCCTAATAATTCTGTGCCATACCGAATTATTAGCGAAAAAGAAAGTGGGGAAAATATGAAGAGTAAAATTTTTAATCTTGCTCCTAAGCCAACTCCAGATACAGCTTTAAAAATTCTCCTAACTTCCGATCATCAATTAAAACCAATGAGTTCGGTAAATCTGCAAAAAGTAACAGAAACTTTTGATAAGTTAGATGCTATTTTTTTTGCTGGAGATTTAGTTAATGTTCCTGACCGTGCCTCAGAATGGTTTGACGATAATCGAGGAAATGCTTTTTTTCCAAATCTCCAAGGTCGGGCAAATTATGAATTAGAAAAAAATGGCAAAAAAACTATTTATAAAGGTGGGGAATTAATACAAAATGTGCCTCTCTTTCCAGCAATTGGAAACCATGAAGTTATGGGTATATTTTCCATGGAAACTCCTTTGAACTATCAATTTAGTCAGTCATATCCCAGGCAAGCTGCTAAAGATTTATATCCACAAAATTCACAACATCCTGAAAATATTGATCCTGATACTTGGTTAAAAAATAATTCTTTTAATACAGACACTTGCCAAGAAATTTTTACTTTGCCCCAAGATAGTTCAGGGAAAAAAAATTATTATGCCCTGACTTTTGGTGATGTACGTCTAGTAGTTTTATATATCACAAATATTTGGCGAGTTCCCCGTTTAGATGATAATGCTAGAGGCAAATATCGGGAAAGGAAACAAGATTTTGATAATCCGGCTGAATGGGGTTATGGCCAGCATATTTTTGAACCTATTATTAAAGGTAGCGAGCAATATAATTGGCTAGAAAAAGAATTGGTAACTCAGGAATTTAAACAAGCTAAATATAAAGTAGTTATGTTTCATCATCCACCTCATTCTCTTGGTGAAAATATTATTCCTGCCTATACTCAGCCCATACAATATATTGACCGAGATAAAAATGGCAAAATCACCATGATTCGTTATGAATATCCCCAACAAAATGACTATATTATTCGAGATGTTTTACCATTATTAGAAGCTGCTGGTGTACAGTTAGTATTTTACGGACATTCTCATCTTTGGAATCGCTTCATTAGTCTAGGTGGAATGCACTTTATAGAAACATCAAATGTGGGTAATAGCTATGGGGCTTATCTAGGAGAGACAAAGCGCAATGTTCCTCTAAATTATCAGGAAAAATATGCTGAAGTTGGTAATCCTAATGGTTTAGAACCCATAATTCCAACCATTGCTCCTTTGCTAGATGAAAATGGTAAACCTCAACCTTTTATTGCTAGTAATGATATTACAGCTTTTAGTATTTTTGATACAGATACAGGAACAGTTAGTAGTTACTATTTTGATACTAGAAAGCCTAATTCTGAAGTCGTGAAATTTGATGAATTTCAATTGTCTTAGAAAGTGCAGCCAGCTAGAGCGCCAATAATGAATAATTATTTTTAAGGTTAAAGAGCTTACTTTGGCAGTAACTTTTAATTCTGTCTCAATTTCCAGACTGCTTTTACCTCTTACCCTTGTTTTGGTATTACTAGTAGCTGATAGCTGAATGCTTACATATAGCCCTACGCAAATATGTTAGGACATTTCTTTATTGCTCCTATGCTTATTCCCTATTCCCTTACAACCTAAATTTATTGTCCTAACCAAAAGACGTAGTGCTATATTACCCACATTCCGTACTTCTTAACATTAAATTGGTAAATTTTATTTATCTATCGCCGGGAATTCTTTCCCTGAAAGCCTTATAGCTATGGGCATCAATTTTAACTATCATAAAGAATTGTAAATAATTTTCTCATGAAAAATTAGTTATTGATAAAATTTATTGATATTAAGTTCTAAAATGAAGTTTTTTCCTATAAGTCTATTTGAAAATGTAAATATACATAAAGATATATGAATATCTGCGGAATGTCGGATATTAATAACCAACATTCCTCAACAATTTACTTGCTTAAATTCTTCTTTTTTTTCTTGCTTTTGATTTTTGACTTGTAACTTTTGACTTTCTTTATGAATCCAAATAAAATAGAATCAACAAAAGCTCTTTTCTTGGTAAATCCTTATGCTAGAAAAGTTGAAGGTGATCTACATTTAGCCTTAACTTATTTACAAGAAGATTTTGGTCTAGAAATTATCTACAAAATAACTGAAAATCCCCAGGATTTTAACCATTTTATTCAACAGTATAAAAATCAGGTAAATATAATAATTATTGGAGGTGGAGATGGCACATTAAATTTAGCCTTAGATGCTCTAGTGGAAACAGGTTTACCCTTGGGAATTTTACCATTAGGAACAGCTAATGATTTAGCTCGAACTTTAGGGATTCCTGTTTCTTTATTTGAAGCTTGTCAAGTGATCGCTACTGGTAAAAAACGTTATATAGATTTAGGTGTAGTCAATAGTAAATACTTTTTCAATGTTGCTAGTATTGGATTAAGTGTAGATATTACTAATAATTTAACGAAAGAAGCCAAGCTGCGTTGGGGTGTATTAGCTTATGCTATTACTGCTAGTAAAATGATTTTACAAAGTCGCCCTTTTACCGCAAAAATTACTTGTAATGGTGAATCAAAAATTGTAAAAACTTTACAAATTGCTGTCGGAAATGGCAAACATTATGGAGGTGGAATGACCATTGCTCACGATGCCACAATTGATGACCAAAGGCTGGATTTATACAGCTTAGAAGTGAAATATTGCTGGCAATTTATTGGGATTTTACCTTCCATATGGCGAGGAAAATATCAAGAAAGTTTTGGTTTTCGTTCTCTATCTGCTTCTGTAATTAATGTTTATACTCGGAAACCTCGTCCTATTAATACTGATGGAGAAATTGTTACTTATACTCCGGCTCATTTTCAGGTAGTTCCTTTAGCTTTAGCAGTTATGGTGCCAAGGAAATTAACAACTAAAAAGGAAAAACTTAAACCTATAATTGATTAAAATTAGTAAGAAGGTAGAAGGTTGATTAAAGCTTAGATTTAGGGGTAAATATTTTTTGTTTGCCCCCCCAGACTTATTTTTCCTAGTGCATGCTTCCTACTTCCTATTTCCTATAACCTTAAAAATGACAGAAAATTTCATCATTCCTATCCATGAAACATTTCAAAAAACCATTCAAGGAGAAGGTTACTGGGCAGGTACACCAGTAGATTTTATTCGTCTTGCAGGTTGTCCTGTAGGTTGTCATTATTGTGATACTGGTTATGCTGATAGAGGCATTAGTTTACCTCGTCAACTTAAAACTTTTGATGAGTTGATTAATGAGTTATGTTCTCCTAGAGTTGTCATTTCTGGCGGTGAACCTTTTATTCATAAACAACTACCATCTTTAGTAAACAGAATAGAAGCTACCGATAGACAGGTTTCTATTGAGACCTCTGGTTGCTATTGGCAAAATATTTCCCCTCACACTTGGGTCACTCTTAGTCCTAAACAACACATTAGCCCTAAATATCCGATTGTAGCGCCAATGTGGACCCGGGCTTCAGAAATAAAATTGGTGATAGAAACTGGTAAAGAATTAGAGTGTTACAGTAAAATCTTATTAAGACATAATAAGATTCCTGTCTTTTTGCAACCAGAATGGTACAATAGTACTGTGACTTTACCATTAGTCCTAGAATTACTTCAGAAATATCCTCATTACCGACTATCTTTGCAATTACATAAATATTTGGGTGTGAAATAATTCTGAGTATTACGAAAAGCAGTCCCAAAACCTTTTAGCAATGGGATAATGGGTGTTGTAGTTCACCCCGTAATGGTGACCCCTAATTAAAACTAGGTCAAGGAATATTTTTCTATAGATTTAGTAACTATTAAAGTCAGTAATTAGTATTATCAAAAAAACTCTGCTTGTTGGGACAATAGACTGCTAGTTTAGAACTGCATGTACGAAGACAAACTCTCATAGTTGACATTCTCCCCGGCCTAAAGCTACTGGGAAACAACCGAGTCTTAGCCCCTCGGCGGGTTGACATCTCAAAGGCTACTGCTACTTTGGCAGTAGTTTTATACTGGTCGACCTGTCTGTTTTTTTTGTCTCGGTCAGCCCACCCGCGACTAATATATGGTTATTTTAAATAAAAATGAGAGACTATTTGACACAATAATTACAAAAATTACAAAAAACTTCATCAATATATGTACTGATAGGTGAATACATTCTAGCTCTTTTTAATGTACTAAAATCATGTTCTATGTCATTTAAATCAAGAGAGTATTTTGGCAAAAATAGTAATTGGTGACCCCCTTTACTAATTCTCTAATAACGTTTTTTTCTATGAATTGATGAATTATCCATAATTAGTACACTGGGATTTTTTAATGATGGTAATAAATGTTGAGCTAACTATTGTTCAAATCCCACGGCATTTAGGGTGACTTTAAATATAATTGGTGCTATTAAATCTTTGTCCTTTTTTCTTCTACTGGCTACTAAATTTTCTCTTTTACTTCGTTTTCCCTCTTGCTAACCATAAACTTTTTTCCCTTTTTTTTACCAGGCATAAATACAGTCTTGATTATCTTTAAATCCTTATCCATCAATAAATACAAGGCTTTTACTTCCAGTTTGTTTGATAAATTCTTGAGGTTTGCTGATAATATTTTATCCTTTATTCTCTATTTATTTCTCTATGACGAAGTTGTTTTTTTTTAAGAAAAATTAATTCTTTTTAAAGCATAAAATATGGCTGTAAGATTGACTCCAGTTTTTTTTAGCTCTGTCTGACAATCATCGACTCTAGATTTTGTTTTACATCTTTTTCTAATTATTTCCAATCTAATTTTATTAGACGGCTTTTTACCTTAGTTGCTGACAATTTTGGGCGAGATAACCATCTATATATCGAAGCTCTTCCTATCCCAAATGTATGAGCTGCTTTGGTAATCCTAACGCCATTTTCTACAAAATTTATTACTTTTTGTCTGAAGTCTAAACTGTAAGGCATAGTTCAAAATAGTTTCTAGTTTACTGAATTTTATTATACTCAATGTTTGTTTCAATCTTAATTTAAAAAAAAACTATATTTCTTCTTGTGAACTAAAAAGCAAGAAGGACATAACCTGTGGAAAAAAATCAACTAAAAAGTCACCCGCTTATGGGCGAGTCTTTAAACCCAATTTTTCCCTAAATATAAAGGTAGATGCTCCAGATAGACAACTCCTAGATGGACTAGTAGTCTGTAGACCAAAAAATGACGGGTTGATCAAATTTGAAAAGTCAGCAAATTTAGTGCTTTGAGAATTTATTTGCTTCTATTTCAATGATTGACAGACTACTAGTCATCGTATGGTTTGACTCCTAATGGTTTATTCCCTACATCCCAAAAAGAAGAATTTGGGAGAGAATGTAGTGATAAGACTATTTACGCGGATGCTATTGTGCTAACTTATGTTAACAATGCACCGCAAGATTAAATTTCCGACAATGTCTACAGGAAACCTATAGACACTTTTAAGCACTTGCTTTGCCTTGGTTATAGGCCCTCACAGAAGTTTCAATCACTTGAGAATGGGCGAATCATAACTTATCAGGAATTTGATTACTTAGTGGCCTTGTTGTGCAACACGAACTACTCTGTTTGCAGGACGCTGCCATAATCTATATAGCTTGGTCAGTGTATCTATATCAATATATATTAACTTATGTTAATAAATATTGGTAAATCAAAAACAGTTAACTAATCTCACTTCCGGTTTTGGATGTGAAGTATTTCTGAGAGTTAAAATCGGAAATTGTTATGACGAAAAAAAACGCTGCCTATTGAGATAATAGACAGCACATTTAGAACTGCAGATGAAGATACACCCTGATTAAAAATACACCCTGATAGTTAAATGAAAAGTAGATGCCCTTAATGGACAACTCCTAGATGGACTAGTTACCTGATGGTTTAACTCCCTAATGGTTTATTATCCACATCCCAAATAGAAGGATTTGAGAGAATATAGTGATAAGACTACTAAGACCTCACTTGCGGTTTTTGTAATCCATCAGGTTGTGCCTATGCTTCTTATATAATTACAGACTGATTCTTTGGAATACAAGAGGGCTTTTGCAAAAACCCAGTTTTTACGGGTCGCAAGAGTATTAGTGGTTAATTCCAGAAACTAAACAGGGTTCATCTACTACCATGAAACAAAATATTATTGCTTTAGGATTAATAGCCTCCGCAGGCTTGGGCTTTGGCCATGTACCAATGGCCCATTGGAATCAACTTCAGCCTTACGAAGGAGAAGATGAAGATGGAAACTTAGAAAGAGTAGAAACAAGCAAATAAAATACGCCGAAAGGATAAATGAATTCCTGAAGATAGTTTATAGGCGGATTAAACTAGACTTAGAGGTAGGTAGAACTCTTTTCTACTGATCAGAGTTCTACCTTCGGTTATTCTAATAATATGTTCTGATTAGTATTATTGACCAAAATGATGGACACAACAACTACTACACGCAGAAAAAGGGTTATTACAAGAACTGCAGAAAGAAGACAAGCAACCCCGAAAGAGAGACAGTTAATCCATTTGTTAGCTAATCTTGGATGTAGTTGTGCCAGGTATGCCTTCCAACACGCTACTAGCAAGGGGAAAATACCTCCTGAAGAGCGAAAACATTTGGCAGAGTGGCATTTTCTCCGGTTACAACAAATTAGGAGGGTAGAAAGGGGCTTGGAACCTGTGGCCCAACTTAAGCGTGTTTATTATCGCAGTCAACTTAGCCCTAGATCCCTAAAATCTCTAAAACTCTTGTGGGTTGAGGATGATAAACAAAGAGTCAAACGACTTGACCCCGAATTGGACGAACTCTTGAGTTTCACTCTTAATTTAGGAGATACTCTTAAGCAAATATTTCATACTATTGAATCAAAGGACAGGGTATTTTCCAGGACTCCCATAACAGGGGTAGGGGTTGTACCATTATGGGTAAATGAGTGGGAAGAGTCTGACTACGAAATTAATTTCTTTCCTCCTTCCTTCCCAGATTGGGCCAACATTGTGGATGACTAAATGTGATATTTTATACGTCTGACTTGGAAAGTTTGTGTAGGGAGACCAATAGTTTCCACTATCCAAAACTTGTACAATTGGGGTAATATTTATCAAAAATTAAAGTTAAAGGACTATACTTTCAAATGTTCTGCGACAGTGAAACAATTATAGGCAGGGACTTAAACCCAATAATTGTTTTACCCCAGTGTGGGTATGGGGAAGTCGATTTCAAAACTAGGGTGGCCCACTATAATCTGTGCTTGTGAACTGTTTGGAGCCGACTCCCAAGGTTGAAGCAAGAAGCAGACATGGCCCATCCCTAGAGGCGTGGGTCAGGTTTTGCCTAAATTTACTGGAATTCTATCGGTTTTGTACTGTAGATTCTATCAACCCCAAAAATTGGGATTACCAAATTGACAAAAATTAAGCTTTTTTAATAAAATTTAAGATAGGCATATTTGGCCTTTTCCTTGTGTCGGATGAGTTGGTGAGCTATTAGAAATGTTTACAAATTTGGATCATTTTGTTGAGTTAAAAATCCTTGGATAAATAAACTTTACTTTTCCGGAGGGATATAATTTCCTGCCTTGCTTTTTCCCTTTGGCTGTTGCCGAATATTCTTTCAAATATCCTAATTTCTCTAGGAGAGCTAATCAGTATCGCCGACTATGGGAAACTTAACAAACATTTGCAACATGGCCAGTGTTGAAGTGGCTACAGTCTTGTTCAATTATGTTTTTCGACCTGCTTCGGTCTGGGAGATTGGCCTCTTCTAATCCACAGCCATAACTTCTGGATAACTTGCCTTAGTTTTTTGATTTACTTCCTCATATTGACCAAGGACTCAAGGACTAATGTCACATTCAGATTGGGCTATGGCCATTAATACAAGTTTGGTCATTGGTCTGGGAGTACATAATAAGTATTCAACCAGGTCTGATATAACTCCTGACTTCTCCCTCGTTATTTATAACTGTTAAACCGGACATGATATTAATCGTAATTCAGATTTGATTAATTATTCCATTCCGCAAGGGCTGTTGCTATTCCTTTTTTTAACTGTGAATTGAGAGTTGCTTGTTCAGACAAAGAAACAAGTTTTTGATATGCTTTTTTTGAATCTAATTTTTTCATAGCTGCTACAGAATGAAGTATCACACTATTATCCCCATCTTCTAATAATTGAATTAGATATTCTAATGCATGAATATTTCCTAAATATCCGAGAGTTAAAGCTAGAGATTTTTTCACACAAATATTTTCTAAATTAGGATTACCACTGGCAATAAATTCAATTAAAATATTTGTTGCTTGGGGTTTTAATTCTGGTTTTTCTAACTTCCCCAATGCTATGATAATTTCATTCACAATTTGTGCCCAGTCATTAACTTTAACTAAGGAATTATATCCCAGTAAATTTTGCAAATATTCTAGGGATACTTGAGTTTCAATCCTACCTAAAGCACGGACCGCATCTATCTTAAAAAAAACTGGCACTGTGGTAGTTTTTAAGAGTTCACATAAGGCTGTCGCTGCTGAGTTGGTACCTATTTTTCCTAGAGCGATCGCTGCCTGTTGAGAAACTTCAAAATTTATGTCCCATAGTAAAGCTTGTAATAACTTCACCAAACCTAATTCTTGGTGTAAATTAGCATAACCAGCTAAACCAATTATTGCAGCTTTTCTAACTTTTGCAACTTTATCTTTTAAAGCCGAGATTAATACAATAGGAATACGTGAGTCACAATAATTATTCAAAGCAGAGATAGCTATCATTCTCACTTCATTATTTTCATCTTTAACCACAGTTAATAATGCTGGAATTATACTGATACAGTTAATTTTAGCTAAAGCTTTAATTGCCAATAACCTTGACTTTGGCTTCGCCAATAAATCCGTTAATAAATCAATTGCTGAATCACCAAAACTTGCTAAAGTTTCTGCTGCTATTTCCTGTAAATCTACGGGCTCTGAACTAACAATTATGTTCCCCATAGTCTCGAGGACTTCTTCACTGTTAAACTCTGCTAATATCTTAGTAACAAACCAACGTTGTTCTAGGTCTATTTCTCGGTCTTTGATAATTTCAATTAAGGGAGCGATCGCTGGTTTTCCAATTTGCTTAAACAGTTTATCAATATCCCATTTTTCTTGAAAATCTCCATTTTGCAGAACTTCTATCCCTAAGTCAATTACCTCATCTAGATCAGCATTATTCTTGGGAAATGTTGAAGTAGCTTTATCTGACCTGCTCTCTAAGATAAATTGCTTTAAATAATAATTAACTAAAGACCAATTTTGTCGTTGGACGGCAATTTTTGCTTGTTCAAGAAGATTTGACATATAAAAATAAATAGGGAATAAGGAATAGGGAAAATTTTCCCTCCAATTAAATTTGACCAGTCCTGCCTTCAGTATCTACTAGAAAGAGTTAATTTCTTGGAAATATAAACCATACTTAAAATCATACTGATTACCATACATTTATGCTCTACTTAGGTGAAATTTAAATTCTTAAGTAATTAACATGAATCAATAACTTTTTTTATAATTACTAGCCAGTTAGTATTAATGGTCCATATTTTCCTTCTCTTTCCTACTCTGTAGGGACGTTGAATAAAACGTCCCTACCCCTGTTAAAGATACGGGTAGAAAAGTTTTTGAGGAATAAGTTTTCCCACTTATATATATTTAATATGAGAAAGTATTATACCTATTTTCATTATTTATATAAGCTTGCTTATGGAGTAGATTAAATCCTCAAGTATACAGTTAATCTTTAGGTAAGACAAATTATAACTTACAAATCATTAAACTGTATCTAACAGTAATATCCATTTAGAGCGCAGATCTTAGCAAATCATGTCAGCGGAGAATTTCCGTTACAAAAAACTCAGTCATAGATTATTTTTAACTTTTGACTTTCCCCTAGAGCTATACCTATTTTCTACACCCTAAACTTTAACAATTTTTCTGGAATTTTAATCTTTAAAATACTTGATAATTGCATCAGCAAACTCAGAACATTTCAAAGCTGGCATAGGTGGTTCCATTAACCTTGCTAAATCATAAGTTACCTCACCATTATAAATAGCAACTTCAAGACCTTTTTTAATTAAATCCGCAGCCTCTTGCCAACCCATATATTCCAACATCATCACACCAGAAAGAATTAAAGAACCAGGATTTACTCTATCTAAACCTGCGTGTTTTGGAGCTGTACCATGAGTTGCTTCAAAAATAGCACATTGATCACCAATATTAGCACCAGGACCCATGCCTAAACCGCCAACAATAGCTGCTGCTGCATCAGATAAATAATCTCCATTCAAATTCATAGTTGCCAGAATAGAATACTCCCCTGGTCGAGTTTGAATTTGTTGGAAAATACTATCAGCAATTCGGTCATTTACCATGATTTTCTCTTTCCATTTTCCATCCCCATGACTATTCCAAATAGCTACTAATACATTCTCAACTTCTTGGCAAATTTCTGCTTGTTTTTCTGGTGTTAAAGCATCATAACCAGGGTCAATTTTTCGAGCATTTTCCTCACTACTAATGTTAGGGTTTTCCTCCTTATTAGAAAGAATCCAAGATTCTCTTTCAGTGACACATTCTTGACGAAATTCTGTAGTTGCTAACTCATAACCCCAGTCACGAAACGCGCCCTCAGTGTACTTCATAATATTACCTTTATGTACCAAAGTTACCATTTGTTTGGACTTAGGTAAACGCAAAGCATTTTGAATGGCACGTTTGACCAAACGTTGGGAACCAGTTTTACTTACAGGTTTAATACCGATACCAGAGTCGAAGCGAATTTGCTTTTTGCCGTGTTCGGGAGTAGCAGGAATTAAGTCTTTGTTTAAAATGTCAATTAATTTGCTAGCAATATCAGTTCCCTCGCGCCATTCTATTCCCAGATAAATGTCTTCTGTATTTTCCCGATAAATGATGACATCTAATTTTTCGGGTGTTTTGTGAGGAGAAGGTGTACCTCTGTAATATCTGCAAGGACGAACACAAGCATATAAATCATTAATTTGACGCAATGCCACATTTAGGGAACGAATACCTCCACCTATGGGAGTTGTTAAGGGACCTTTGATGGCAATACCATATTCTTTAATGGCATTTAGGGTATCTTCCGGCAAATATTGGAAAGTGCCATATTTGTCACACGCTTCGTCACCGGCATAGACTTTAAACCAATTGATTTTGCGTTTGTCTCCGTAGGCAGTTGCGATCGCTGCATCAAAGACTTTTTGAGATGCTGGCCACAAATCTACTCCAGTACCATCGCCCCGAATAAATGGGATAATAGGGTCGTCAGGAACGATGGGTTGGCCGTTGCTGAAAGTTACTTTAGATCCTTTGGTTGGGGGGGTTATTTTTTCGTACATGTCCTTGATAGTTTGGCCTATAATACATTTCTTTATGTCCAGATTATCAATATATAATGATATATCTTGAAATATACATAAGATTTTTTTAGGATTTATAGTGCTACGCAAATACCTGAGGACATTCCTCTGTTTTCTGTTCCCTATTTCCTGTTAGTTTACAAGGCAAATTTATTGTCCTCACCAAAAGACCTAGTATTATAATAGGACTTGCACAAAACAAAATATTTATGTCCGAGAAGAGGGACAGCGTTCGGGTCACGGTTGGTCAGGATAGTAGTTTCAAGCCAATACTTTCGTGGTGAATGTGTAAGTCCTGTTTAAGTGAGGGGAGAAGGAAGGAAGGAAGGAAGGAAGGAAGGAAGGAAGAAAGAATTTAATCATTTTTGTAGGTTTTTGCCGTAAAATGTTAACATAAATAGCAAAAATTTTACGAAGATAATATACTTATTCACCAAAAAAGTATATGAGTTTTTTTTTATATTTCTCTAATTAAATTTGTAGTTGTGGCGAATTTTAGTCAGGTAAATTACTAGCTAAACTATAGCTATATACAGCAGATTTCGGGCAAATGATGTACAGGGTAAATGGGAAAAATCATATAGTGTAGGCATCAATTCCTGGTAGGTGTACCTCATAATAAGGTCAAGGGCTCTAATAATCAACAGGAAAAGATTGAAAAAAACTTCCCAGAAAATTGTTATCTGTATCTAACTATGAGATTATGTCTGCCAGTCTCTAAAAAGCTGTTTATTTAATTAGATTATTATGATTGATTTTAATTTTGATATTTGATTATTGGTACAAGGTTTTAATTCAGCTCTAAGAAGTTGTGGCGAATTTTGGTCAGGTATATTACTGGCTAAACTATAGCTATATACAGCATATTTCGGGCAGATGATGTACAGGGTAAATGGTAAAAATAAAAAAATCATGTAGTGCAGGCATCTTTCCCGCATAGGTATACCTCATAATAAGGTCAAGGGCTGTAATAATCAACAGGAAAAGATTGAAAAAAACTTCCCAGAAAATTGTTGTCTGTATCTAACTATGAGATTATGTCTGACAGTCTCTAAAAAGCTGTTTATTTAATTAGATTATTATGATTGATTTTAATTTTAATATTTCATTATTGGTACAAGGTTTTAATTCAGCTCTAAGAAATAGTATAAATAACTAGTTTTATAGAATCTTTCTTCCTTAATTACTCCATTCTACAAAAGTTGTTTCTACTTTAGCTCCTGGAGAAACATTACCTTTAAAAGATGCTACTTTTCCGGGTTCAACGGTTGCAGGTTGAGCATAAATATAACCATTATCAATAATATCACCTGCATCATCCAATACTTGATAATTGACTTTAATTAGTTTCACTGTTTGACAGCTTTTATTTGTAACTTTGCCAGTTAAAAAATTACCATCATAGTTGACATTATTAATCTGTATATCTATGGCTTGAACTTCTTCTGATTCTGATTTACAGCTAACTTTTTTAGTTTCATCAATATCTTGGTCGCCACAAAGATTGACTAAGTTAATAGTTTTGCCCTCCGCAGTTTCCATATAACAAATTGGGTTATTAAACTCGTTTTTTTGGACAATAATATTAATCTGATTGCTCTGTAATGACTTATGATAAAATCCCCCATTTAAAAATGATATTAATGGAAGCAAATAAAAATATTTCATAATAACTATTCATTTCCTTAAGATTGAGATCTGCCTCTTCGTGCCCGTCTTGGACGTTTACGTTTAGGAGACTTTTGTTGTCGCAAACGGCTAGCCTTCCTAACTCTCATTGCTTCAACACTACTTTCTAAACCTAAATCTTCTAGAATTTCCATTGCAGCAATTTCAGCCGTTTCACAAGCACCTTCCATATAGCCTTGATATTCTAAAGAGGTATGTTCGCCAGCAAAAAATATATTACCTACACGCTCTCCTTCTACACCATACATTTGTGTCCATTGCCCTGGTAAATAACTAGAATAAGCGCCCCGACTATATAGATCACCACGCCAATATGCTCGCACAGCATTGCCAGAAATAGCAGTATTAGTAATTCCAGGATAAACTAACTCGTATTGGGGTAATATTTGTTGAGCTTGAATTTCGGGAGTACCACTGCCTATAACGACACTTTGATTACCTCCTGAATAGTTAGTTAACAAAGCCACACCAGGAGTTAAAGCAGCTCTACTTAGACCTGCTTCTCCAATATTTTGAAATCCTAAATCTGAGTAGACATCACTACTAAAACCAAAGTTGCGCCAAATTCTGTCGCGGTAAGCAGTAATTAATTTAGAAGCACTGCCATAACCTATAGTATCAATTGCTAACTTTTTGGCTGGTGGTAAATCTACATTTATTTCTACCTCCCGTAAAACACTAAATGGCAAAGTGATTAAAATTCTTTCATATATGCGATCAAAACTGCTTTCTCCCGATCTTAAACTTACTTGATAACGACCGTCAGGCAAGCTACTTATTGACTCTAAAACAGTTCCTGTTTGAATCGAGCCCCCTACCAAACTAGCCAACTGATTAGTAATTTGTTTATTCCCACCAGCAATAACATAACGTTCGTCACTGACTCCAAAAGGCTCAAATACACCTTCATCAGTACTAATAACATATATAAGATTAAGACTAGACTGCTCCTCAGCATCACTACCATAAAAAACATTATATGTTGTTTTAATTATCTGTCGCATCAGTGGAGTAGTTTCAATACCCTCCAGATATTCAGTAATAGAGAGATTATCCAACTCCACTACTTCTGGGAATGGGGTTGTGTAATCTTCAAATTCATCGATAGCTTCCAAATCTGCATCTATTCTTTCTGCCACAGGAGCAAAATCTGCAACTAATTCTGCTTCTGGTACAAATCGGCCACCAAAAAAGTAACCAGTCATTACTAACCCTTCCAGGTTGGCAAATAGATCTACTTCTGTTAACTCAAGTTCTTCCGCCAGACTGCGGATAACACTATGGTCACTATCAATATATTCTCCACCCAAGTCTGCTGAGAGAAAAGTACCTGCAACTTTATCCATGGTTTTGATCCGACCGCCTACTCTATTCCTAGCTTCAATCACATTTACTGGCACTCCCGCCTGAGTGAGACGATAAGCTGCAGTTAATCCAGCAATTCCAGCACCTACTATTAATATAGGTGTTGTTTGAGCCATCGCTCTTTGTCCACCCTTGAAGAAATTAGAAGCTGCCATGGCTCCAGCAAACCCTAAACCACCTTGTAACAAACGACGGCGAGTAGTTCTAAAGTTCCGACTTCTAGCTTCTGTGAACATTCCCAATAATTCATCAGTAGGAATGCCTGTTTTTCGGGAGATCTTGGCAATGCCATAAGCACGGTGCAAGATTTTCATCAAGGAAGATTTACCCATAGTTGACGTCCTTTAATTCTTAAGTATTAATTTTGTATTTAATCCTTATAGATAAAAATACAACCATAATAAGCTAACATTAACAATGAAATCGAAAGAAAATTTTTAAGATAATGTTAACTATTGAGACTCTATTTGATGAAAATTTTTATTTGGCCTTAAATCCCGATGTTGTAGATGAAATTGCTGCGGGAAATTTCAGTAGTGGACTGGAACATTTTCTGAATGTGGGTCAATTTGAAAATCGAGACCCCAATGCTTTATTTGATAGGAGCTTTTATCTAGAAACTAATACTAATGTAGCTGCTGCTATTGAAGAGGGTAGGCTAAGTGCAGTAGAACATTTTCTCAAGTTTGGTCAATTTGAATTTCGCGACCCTAGTCCGGTTTTTAATACTGCCTTTTATCTCTCAAATCGGGAGTTTGCTACAGGATTAGAATCAGCAAACTTAACACCTTACGAACATTTTATTAGGTTTGGTCAATTTGAATTTCGTGACCCTAGTATTTTGTTTGATACAGGGTTTTATATCACTGAAAATCCTGATGTAGTAGAATTATTAAATAATGGTGTATTTGCCAGTGCAATTCAACATTATATTTTAGTGGGTTTGCCACAAAATCGTTTGAGTACGCCTCCAGATTTTCGAGATGATTTGTTAAATATTACTGATAATTTTGGGATTTTGGGAAGGGCAGAAGCAAATGATTTTGTTGGTAGTGAAGATCCGGTTGATATTTACAGTTTTATTTTGAATACTCCTAGTAACTTAAATGTGGTTTTAGGTGCTTTGAATGGGGATGCAGATATAGAATTAATTGAAGATATTAATGATAATGGAGTTGTAGAAACTTTAGAGGTCTTTGCTGAGTCGAAAAATGTTGGTAATGTTGATGAAAGAATAGTTCTTGATTTCTTGTCAGAGGGTAATTATTTTGTCAGAGTTTCTCAGTTTGATGGAGATACAAGTTATTCCTTGTTTTTAGAAGCTAATCAAATTTAGAGTCGTCAATAATAGTAGGGTCGGCAAGTTTTGAATTATCATCAAAGAATAAGAAATTTTTACCTCTTTCTTTGCCTGCCCTAAATTTAGTGATCACTTGAGTAAGGAAACTAAAGAAAAATATCTGTCTGTTGAAAATCAATATAGGAATAGGATCAAATTGATATCTCCAGAGGCTAAAACACTCATGATTCTAGTAGATGTGCTTATGGGGGCTTAAGACACTCAAGGCACTGCTGACAATATTTTTTTGTTAGATCATCTAACTTGTATCCCACATTCCGCACTTCTTAACATTAAATTGATAATTTTGATTAATCTATCGCCCCGAATTATATTCCTGAAAGCTTTATAGCTATTGTTCAAATCCCACGGCATTTAGGCTGACTTTAAATATAATTAGTGCTATTAAATCTTTTGACTTTTTTCTTCTCCCGGCTACTAAATTTTCTCTTTTACCTGGTTTTCCCTCTTGCTAACCATAAACTTTTTTCCCTTTTTTTGACTAGGCATAAATACAGTCTTGATTATCTTCAAATCCTGATTAATCTATAAATACAATGCTTTTACTTCCAAATTTTTTGATAAAGTTTCGAGCTTTGCTGATAATATTTTATACTTTCTTCTCTATTTCTTTCTCTATAACGAAGTTGTTTCTTTTTTCAAGGAAAATTCATTCTTTTTAAAGCATAAAATATAGCTGGTTGATTAACTCCAATTTTTTTTAGGTCTGTCTGACAACCCTCGAATCTGGATTTTGTTTTACATCTTTTTCCAATTCTTTCCAATCTAATTTTCTTTGACTACTTTTTACCTTAGTTGCTGACAATTTTGGGTGAGATAACCATCTATATATCGAAGCTCTTCCTCTCCCAAATGTATGATCTGCTTTGGTAATTGTACCGCCATTTCCTACAAATTTTGTTACTTTTTATCTGAAGTATAAACTGTAAGGCATAGTTCAAAATAGTTTCTAGTTGACTTAATTTTATTATACTCATTTTTTGTTTCAATCTTAATTAAAACGACTATATATCCTGTTCGGTAGCATCAGTATTATATAGGGAAAGTAAGGAAGGAGGAGAGAAGCTTCTAGTTATCTAGGAGAGAAGCTTCTAGTTATCTAGGAGAGAAGCTTCTAGTTATCTAGGAGAGAAGCTTCTAATTATCTAGGAGAGAAGCTTCAAGAAAAGGAAAAACCTTAAATCAGATATTTCCCCAGCTTTGACACCAGACCATACCAACGGAAATAATATTAGGTGAGGGAAACCCCAAAGTTTCGAATATTAATTTAGTGGTACTTGTGGGAAAAAACTATTCGTTTGTGCAGCATTCGGAAAAGTCAATCTATACAAGGGGAATTACGTCAATGCCCTAAAAATGGCTAAAACTTTACTTCTTAAGGATTTATAAGTTTTTGACGTCAAAACCTTAACTTGTCTAGACTTGAGTCTATTTCCTTCGACTGTTTGGTGTAATTCCCACTAACTCAAAACCCAATTCACTAAAGTCCGAACACCATAACCAGTTGCACCTTGATTATTGTAACCATTTTCTGCATCTACCCAAACCGGACCAGCAATATCTAAATGTACCCAAGGGGTATTTTTAACAAATTGCTTCAAAAATAAAGCTGCAGTAATAGCAGAACCAGGGCGAGGACCGGTATTCTTCAGATCAGCATGCATAGCTTTCAACCCCTCGAAATATTTTTCCTCCAAAGGCATCCGCCACATTTTCTCTCCAGCTTTTTCTGCTGCTGTTGTTATTTCTGCAGCTAAATCATCATTAGGACTCCATAAACCAGCAATATCATTACCTAATGCCACAACACAAGCACCTGTGAGAGTTGCTAAATCTACAATTGCATCTACTCCCAACTTTTCAGCAAAGACTAATGCATCTGCCAAAGTCAAACGCCCTTCTGCATCTGTATTATTAACTTCAATAATTTTACCATTGGAAGCAGTCAGAAAGTCACCGGGATGCATTGCGTGACCACTAAGCATATTTTCAGTGACAGCGCTGATAAAATGAACTTCCACATCTGGTTTTAACTGAGCGATCGCCTTGACAGTACCAAAAGTCGTACCTGCACCACCCATATCAATTTTCATCATTTCAATGCTACTACCAGAGACTTTCAAGTTTAACCCACCAGAGTCAAAAGTCAAACCTTTTCCTACTATTGCTAGCTTGCGACGAGCAGTAACCACTGGTTTATAAGTGATATGAATAAACTTTGGTGGCAAGTCAGAACCTTGAGCAACCCCAAGAAAAGCTCCCATTCCTAGTTTTTCACAATCTTCTTTTTCTAAAATTTCTAGAGTTAGATCAAAGTCTTTAGCTAAGGTTTTAGCAGTTTCAGCCATAGTTATTGGGGTACAGGAATTAGCAGGAGCTGCCACAAGTTCCCTAGCAAGGATGACTCCTGAACAGATTTGTCTGGCGCGGGCGATCGCTTCATCGGAAGCAGCTAAACCAATCAACTCTACTTTTTCTATATCTAGCCCTAGATTTTCTGGTTCAGATTTAAAGCGATTATCTTGATGCAGAGCTAACTCAATACCCTCTGTAATAGCCATAGCTGTAGCATCAGCATCCTGACACATTGGCAGACTAATCCCTAAAGTTTTAGATCTTTCCTTCTTTGCCAAGCGTCCACAGGTAGCTGCTGCTTGGCGCAGAGTATCTAATTTTAAGTTCTCTAATTTACCTAGGCCAACTATAATAATTTTCCGAATAGAAGTTGTTCCACCGATACGAGTTGAGGTACTGCTATTGGCTTTACCTTTAAATTCTGTTTCTTCAATTAATTCAGATAAAGTACCAGCTAGCATTTCGTCCAATTTGGCCACTTCCCCGGTTAATTCTATGGCATCTTCAAATAAACCAATAGCTAGGGCATCTCCGGCCCATTCTAACTGAGGTGTGTTACTTGCTTTAATTTCCATATTGATTTTCTCTCAAGTAGTTTATAAGTAGATTATCTTAATCTGTTTTGCCAATGTATCTACTTTTCCCTAGACATAGATTATGAAGCATTTACCCCGCCGAGTAGCTTTGGCTCCCTAAAGAATCCTCCTTGAGCATTTAGGCTGGGGAAAATATCAACAAATAATACTAAGTATAATAAATTTCCTTACATAAGGTAAGGATGTTGCATACAATGTCCCTACCTCTGAGGGAAGAAGGAAGAAAGACTAAAGTTCGAGATATCTATTGAAAAAAAAAAGAGGAAAATGGTCGAGATAGCTGTGTAAAATGAATGGAAACAGTTTTTTTCCGTATCTCCCTCCACTCAAGATTTACATTTTGAGTACATTCTTTTTTTAAGTGCTATATTTAGATTATTAATCAGAAATTACCCAAAAAGTATAATTAAACACCATTTATAGGTTTTAAGGCTTTTATACCTTCTAACCCACTATAATATATATTGTGGTGGGTGCTTAAGTCCTTTCAATTTAGGACTTATGAACCCAAACAAGAAAGCTGGTCTATTCTCCTGATTATTCTTTCTTTCTCTTTTGCCAAATTTTGTAAAGAAATCTGGTTTCTAAGTAAATCCTAATTATTGCTTAAAAATTTTCTGCTGGAAAAAAATGAGTCAAAATCAGTCTAGACAAGAGAATCACGTCAATGCCCTGAAAATTGCTAAACCCTTACTTCCTCGGGATTTATACCTTTGTAAGGTAAAACCATTTTTCGATGATTTGAGCCTATTTTATGATTCTATCTTGTTGAAGTACTACTATTAGATAATATCTTGTTTTACCAATTTTTCAATAGTTGCACGTTGAGTTTCAATAAAATGTTTTCGTTCGACAACTACACTATCCATGGTGTTAGCAGGATAAGCATGAAACAGACGATAAGTTTCTGCGTAAGCATCCCACCGTTGTCTTGCTAACAAATTTTTAATTCCCAGTTGACGGCGATAGTTACGCAGGGCAGTAATATCAATTTCTGCATAGGCTGCCATACTTTCTCCAGCCCCAGTTTTTGCTAATATTAAGCCTCGATAGTCAAGAATTTTGGAGCCCCCATCAACAGAAGCTTCAGGAATAGGAGAGTTGGCAATACCGGCAGTATTGGTAGAGATAACATACATCATATTTTCCACAGCACGGGAAACTTTAGCTGCTTCTTTAGGCGATCGCGCTGGCCCATAAATTTCGGAGGTAGGATGGAGTAAAATTTCTGCCCCACGCATTGCTACACATCGAGCAACT
Organism: Trichodesmium sp. MAG_R02; assembly: GCA_023356605.1. Taxonomy (GTDB): domain Bacteria; phylum Cyanobacteriota; class Cyanobacteriia; order Cyanobacteriales; family Microcoleaceae; genus Trichodesmium. Next base: position 20,670 of record JAKQYE010000065.1, read on the forward strand.
TCTGGAAATAAAATTTCATCAGAGGCGACAGCAGCAAGATTACCGATAGCTGTTTTAGCAACAGGAAATATACCTTCTAAACCATAACAATCAAGATATTTATCCCAAACATCGTGGGGAGTAGGGGCAAACATCGAATTGAGACGGCGGTAGCGTAATACCATATTACCACTGGGGTCAAAGACAAAACAGTTTTGAAAATATAATTCGGGAAAGTTGGGGTCAAGTTCATAAGCGTTACCTGCCAGAAAAATAGCATTTTTGTTGGCAATTTCTCCTAGGTGATCGTAGATGGGATCTGTCATTTCTAAACAAGCCTTTTCTGCCCAAGTTGTCAAAGACTCGGTCATCGGGAAACCTGTTAGGAAATATTCTGGTAACAGCACTAATTTACAGTTAGGGCCAATAAATGCTTTACTAGCTGCTATTTGCTGGGCGATGCGGTGAATAGTTTGTTCCATAAGCGATCGCGCTTCTGAACGGTCATTGGCCCGATTTACTGCCTCGGCTTTGACTTGAAGGGCCAAAGCTTGGAAAGGGCTTATTTGATGAATAGATTTGATCATATAGTTATTTTAAATAATAATGAGACACTATATCGTACTGCCATTTTCTACAAAATTTATTACTTTTTGTCTTAAGTATAAACTGTAAGGCATAGTTCAAAATAGTTTCTAGTTGACTTAATTTTATTATACTCATTTTTTTGTTTCAATCTTAATTAAAAAAACTATGGTTTGCTACTACATAGGTGGACACAACCCAGAGGGAATTCCAAGCATATAAAGTACAAATATTAAAGCAGTTTTGGACTTGATTAGGTACAAAGTTCCAGTAGTTTAGTGAATAGGCAATAGGCAATATAGATTAGTACTAAACTGTAACTCACTATACTTAAGAGTGTTGTAGTAATTAAACCTTTGTAGCATGGACACTCAACAGGATATGACCATATCACACGGAGATGAAATCCGCTGTAAATTTAGTCCCAAACTTTTAGGGTGCGTATTTACTGCTAAAATTTTGACTGTGAAAGGCATTTAACAGGTTGTCGTCACCTACTACTTAGAAACCCCCAATAGTCAAGGAATAAAATCGATTATTATACGGAAATTATCAATTATTTCCCATACTCCCTATTTCCTGGAGATGTCTAATAACTGATAATAAGAAAAGTAAGGGGCATAAAATATCATGCCCCATAAAATAGATAACTGTATTTAAAGTGGTTGAAACAAAAATGAGCTACTCAAGATGGCTTAGGAAGCTTAATCTTGATCTATTTGCCGTTCTATAGTCTGAATGGCCGCATTAAGTCCGGCCAGTCTAGTTTCTAGATCATCTCGCATCCACTTGAGGAATTTGAGTTTATTCTCCTGGTGGGTCTTACGAGATTCTGGTTGAAAAAAGTCCCAACCACAGCAGGACTTAGGAAAGAATGGAAACATAGACAATACTCTCAACTCATCTTTACTTAATATTTTGAAACAAAAATTCTTAAATTGACATCCTTTGCATCAAATATTTATAATATATACTTTTTTTTCCTTAGTGGGAATGTCGTACATTATGGGACTAAACATAGTCGGGTAGGGTCAGGTCGTTCTATCGCTTCGGAAAATGGAGCAAGAAATATATTAGTCGCGGGTGGGCCTACACCAGACAAAAAAAACGGATAGGTCGGCCAGCATAAGACTACTTCCAGAGTAGCAGCAGCCTGTGAGATGTAAACTCACCAAGGGACTAAGGCTCGGTTGTTTCCCCGTGCCTAATGACCGTGAAGGATGTCAAATATGAAAAAAAAATAATGGATGAAATAGGAGGGTATAAAAGCCATTTGGTATTTTTCCCTTGATTAAATTTTCGAGGAGCGGAGCCATTTTTCGTGGGGACTCTGCCATTTCTCAAAAACTTTTTAACCATTGAGATGTACTTCTTCCTTTTATTCTCCTGACTCCTTTCCTTTTTAGCACTACTAATAACTGAAGTTTAACAAAAAGTTAACATTAATACATGGAAATTGCTATTTAGGTAGTATGAGAAAAAGGTTGAAAAATATTCCCATGGACCTCCAATAATTTCAATACCCCATCTTCTCTAATTCCGATCATAGATCCCAAATGGGTTTTATAAGTACCATTGGCGATCGCCTCCTTAATGGTTCAACACGTTAATCACTAATACGGTTTATAAGAAGTAATGCTATAATGTTATTGAATTAAGATAGGGAGTAAGACGGAAAACAATGAGAATATATGAAATTTTAAATGAATTAAATTTATCATATCAAAAAGCCTATAGAGATTATGCTAATGCCAGCCAAGAATAGCAAAAAACATTTATATTAAGTCTAAAAAAAATTAAAATTAAAAGAAAAATCTAAAACAGAGGACGTTTCGGATTACTTTTTACAATGTTCTCAAGATTGTTTAAGAGAAGAATTTGATAAGTTGACTATTATTTTAGATAATAACTCGACAGATAAAAAGAAAATAAAATATCAATTAAAATTTCATCTCATTAATGCTCGAATATCAGATAAAATTGTTGTATATTTTATTCATACTCCAACATATTCCCCTAATTTTAATTTAGTTGAATATATTATTCATCTTTTAAGACTCAAACTGTTGCATCATCTTTCCTTGGATGTAAATATTCAACAAGCTTCTTGGGTATATTAGAAAAAATTTTCCAATTTAATCAACTTCAGACACCTGAACAAATCCAAAATATAATTCGCCATATTTGTACTTTAGCCTAGCTAGATTCAAGTATAAATAACTATCAATAATTGTTCTGGCAAATATTCTTTTTGGAGTTTGTATTATAGTTTTTGCCACAATTCAGTGTCTAAGATCGCGATCGCATTATTGAAGCATTCTATCGGATAAAGGTTTTATCGTTTCGCTGCCCTAATTGACTCTTGTAGTACTTATGCTACACAATAGACAATCTTCTAGCGGGAAAAAAGTATATTATCATCTTTGCTCTTTTTGAAGTCCTGCATCAGTTTTTACCTTCTGTTAGAATCACGGCATCAGTGAAGTAATCATAAGTATGAGAGTCAATGTCAGAGGTATAGTAATTTTAATTTAAATTGAGACAAGTATTTCTTGCTATAACTCGCGTTTGGTGCAGAAAAAGTTTTCCAATATAATTTGAAATAACTATATAAAGATTCAAGAGTTATTCGATAAATTTCTCACGAATATTTGATATGATATCCGTTATTGCTCTTATTTCACAAAATCAGGAAATATAATTATGGTAGCTCGATCTAGTATCTATTCATCACCTTTGCAACAAGCAATTGACCCTTATCCATTAACTATGACTCCAGATACTCCTCTGGTTGATGTATTACAATTAATAAGTAAATTACAGAATAGTTGTGCTGTGCCTGATGTAAGTACACTTGAAAATGAAGTCCATCAATCAATATTGTTAAATAAAGAAAAAGCAACATGTGTTTTAGTCGTTAAGAATAAATCTGTTAAGGAAGTTCCAGAGCATAATACACAATTTTCTTTATTGGGAATATTTACTACTAGTGATATTGTCAGATTAATTGCCAATGGTAAAATTAATAATTTAGAAAATTTATCAAAAAATATATGCCTTGGTGAGGTAATGACATCTAATGTTGTTACTCTCAAAGAATCGGAAGATCAAGATTTATTTACAGCTTTGTCTTTGTTTCGTAAATATAAAATTGCTCATCTACCAGTACTAGATAGTCAAAAGCAAATAGTTGGTGTTGTGACACCAGAAAAAATTCGTCAAGTACTGCAACCTTCTAATATCCTTAGATTAAGACGAATAAATGAAGTTAAAAATGACTGTGTTACAGTTACAAGTTTTAAAACAGCATCATTGTTGAAAGTTAGTCAACTGATGTCAGAATATAAAGTGAGTAGTGTGATTATTACACAGAAGAGAAAACTTCAAACACAAAAGACAGAAATTGAAGAACCAATCGGTATAGTTACTAAAGATAATATTGTACAAGCCTATTTTCTGAATATGGATTTGGCAAAAATACCTGTCCAAAAAGTCATGAAAACTGAACTGAATTTTCTGAACTCAACAGATTCTCTATGGGATGCTCATAAAAAAATGTTGCAGGAACAAGTACAAATCTTGGTAGTACGTAGCAAACAAGGAGAGTTACTGGGAACAGTGAATCAGACAAACTTGCTACAAGTTTTAGATCCTACAGTAATGTTTGGGTTAGTGAGAAAATTACGAGCTGATGTTAATCAACTACAAGCAGAAAAATTTGCGTTGCTACGTAGTCGGAATGCAGAATTAGAAAAAGAAGTTCAGGCACGAACGGCAGAAATACAGGAACAGTTGGAGCGCGATTGCCTTCTTGCAAAAATTGCTCTCAGAATTCATCAATCTCTCAATCTCAACGAAATAATTAATGCAGCAGTTACAGAAGTACAACAATTTTTGAAAGCAGATCGAGTAGTTTTATTTCAAGTAAAATCTTCAACAGTTACGAAGATAGTTGCTGAATCAGTAGATCGTAATTGCTATTCTTGGATGGGCAATCAAGCTTCATTTGAATACTTAATGTCAAATTTAAAAGTCAAGAAAAATAAGAGTTATGCGGTTGATGATATCGCTCAAACAGATTTGCCTGTAGAACAAGTTACGAGTTTGAAGGAAAAACAGGTAAAAGCTTTCTTGATAGTACCTATTTGTCAAGATAGCCAAGTATGGGGCATTATGTGTACTCAAGAATACTCAGGCATTCGAGAGTGGCAAGCATCTGAAATTGATTTATTGCAGCAATTGGCAACTCAGTTAGCGATCGCTATCCAACAAGCTCAACTTTATCAACAAGTACAAACTCTGAATACAGACTTAGAAAGACAAGTACAAGAGCGCACTTCAGAATTGGAACAAAAAGTCAAAGAATTAGAGCAACTTAATATTCTCAAAGATGATTTTTTAAGTACTGTTTCCCATGAATTAAGAACACCTCTATCAAATATGAAAATGGCTATTCATATGCTGAAAATATTTCCTGTTCCAGAAAAGGTTCAACAATATTTGAAGATATTAGATACAGAGTGCAAAAGAGAAATTGAATTAATCAGTGATTTATTAGATTTACAACGTCTAGAAGCGGGTCAAGAATCTATTGCTTTAGAGACAATAAATTTAAACACTTTGCTTCCTACTATTTTGGAACCTTTTAAATCGCGGGCGAAAGAACGGAAACAAATTCTCAACAGTAAATATCCTAAACAATTACCTAGTATCTATTCTAATAATAATAGTTTAGGCAGGATTTTAGCAGAACTTCTAAATAATGCTTGCAAGTATACTCAAGATGGTGGTGAAATAATGTTTTTAGTAGAAAAAAAAGATAAAAAAAGCAGCAAAAAAAGTTTCTCAGAAACACCTTCTTATATCAAATTTATAGTTAGTAATCCATCACAAATTCCTGAGTCCGAGTTGCCTAAAATATTCAATAAATTTTATCGAGTACCTAATGCTGATCCTTGGAAACAAGGCGGGACAGGTTTAGGTTTAGCTCTAGTAAAAAAATTAGTAGAACAGTTAAATGGAAATATGATTGCCAGCAGTAGTAATGGTTGGACAACTTTTACAGTAGAATTACCCATGTAAAGGAATTCATCTGAAGTTGGTAGAAACATTTACCCCTATGGGGCTTAACTTTTTGCTTCCGAAGGAATTCCTTTAATCTTAATTATTTTACCTGCTATTTTTTTTGATTTATTCCAACTTAATTCTCCAATATTTTTATATTTTTCTACACCGCCAGTATCATCGACTAAAGGATTGATTTTTAATGGACAATAATAATAAATTTTCGTCTCCTGCCTCCTGCCTCCTGTCTTCTGTCTCTTGTCTCCTGCCTTCTGCACTCTGCCTTTCCCAAATCGGCATTTTGGGGAAGGTCTATTAGGAATCCATAAACCAGCAATATCATTACCCATTCACTCAGGGACTTCCAATTTAAAATTATCAGGACTTACGCAGGTACGCTATATGTAGCGTACTGTCGATATAAAATTCTCCATACTATAATTAGTTTTTTTTTTAGATAGATATTACTTTTAATGTATCTTTAAATAAGGTTACAAAATATTAAATTAACTTGCTAAAAATCTTTAATTATTAGATGATAATGACAGGATTATATTAGTTCAAAAA
>JAKQYE010000066.1 GCA_023356605.1 Trichodesmium sp. MAG_R02
CATCCTCAGCATTTGTAGAATTACCTCCCATCCATTTGACACAGCAACGGTAGAGATATTGTTGATGCTTTTGCCATTCTTGCCAAAATAGTGAATCAATATTTGCAGTTCTTTTACGTTTTTTCAACATTATAAAAAATTATTGGTAGATACCCTGATTTTTTAACATTGCCTGATTTTCTGGCCCTTAAATTAACTAAGAAGTCATGTAGAAATCAAGATATTAGAAGTCTATTCTAAAATATGAATATACATAAAGATATATAAAGATTTGCGGAATGTCGGTTATATAATATTTTTTTATTGTACAAACTATTTCTATTATTTTAATTTATCAATATCAGTTTCTACAGAGGAGCAAAACTATAGCGATCGCTCAAAAATGATTACAGCGGTTTTCATTTTAGTAGACCACAGTAGGGACGTTCCATGGAACGTCCCCACAAGATTTTGGTTGTGACGATGTGGTTTATCGAACTCAAAAGTGCTGTATATTGCCATTCCCACACTTAGCCCTCCGCACTACCAATTCTTGAATTTCTAATCACGAAATTTAATCAACAAACTCCCTTGTAAAATCCATAAACAAAACCCCATCAACTATCCTGCTGTTGCCGCCAATCAGATATGACTTTTTCCAAATACCAAATCCGCTCTCTACCCGGATATTTTTCTTCAACTTTCGCAATTAATCTTTCTGCTATTTCCCAATGTCCGCCAACCATTCTTAACAATTGTTGTTCCAATTGCTTATACTTAGCATCTTCATTAATATTCTGATTTTCACTAAGAACAGATGTCTGAATTTTCTTCAAATTATCCAAAGTTTTTTGATAATTATTCCAATCTTCAGCATCCCCAAATAATTGAGCAGCATTCTGATAATCATCTATAGCTTTTTTAATTTCTTCTAAACGAGAATAAACAATACCCCGGTTATAAAAAGCTTTAGCTTCATTAGGATTAATTTTTAATGCTTGCTCATAATCTTTCATAGCCTCTTGGTACCCACCAATATCCCGATAAACATTCCCTCTAGTCACATAAATAAGTGAATTATTTGGTTCAATATTTAAAGCCTCATCAAAATCAGCGATCGCCCCTTTAAAATCCCCCATCTGACTGCGAATCATACCCCGATTTCGATAAGCTAAAACATCTTGATTATTAAACTGCAAAGCTTGATTAAAATCTGATATTGCCCCCAAATTATCCCCTTGTTTATAACGAATAATCCCTCGACAACAATAAGCTTCAGAATCCGAACCATCCACTTTTAACGCCCAGTTTAAATCTGCTATTACCCCCTGGCGATCGCCTTTTTTAAATCTTCCCAAAATTTCACTTAAAAAAATCTTACTATCACCTTTTTTCCACGGCAAACTACTATCAGTTTTCACCGAATTAGAGACTAAATCTTGCAACTGTTTAATATGATCCAAACATTGCCGACAATTAACAGCATCATTCTGTTCCAAATACAATTCTGCACCCCGCTTCAAACTAGCAATTGCATCCAGTTGATTACCTTGTTTACCGTAAGCATTACCCAACAATTTATATGCCGGAGCATACTTATCATCAATCCCAATTATTTCATTAGCATCCGTAATAGTTCCAGAAATATTTCCTACTATTAACCTAACAAGACCACGACCCAAATAAGCATTTATATAATTAGAATTAATAGCTAAAGCTTGAGTATAATCTGCCATAGCTTCTTCCCAATTTCCTAAATCAAAATTTGCCAAACCTCTACGATAATAAGCTTCAGCAAAATTAGGATTAATTTCTATAACTCGACTCAAATCTTGAATTGCTTCTTGATAGTCTCCAGCACGAAATTTTGCTATAGCCTGACTATATATTTCCTGTTCCATTTTTGTCTCTTAAAGGTAGGTTTAAATAAGGGTTTAACTAATTTCACTATCCCATTGTATGGCAGCTATCTGCTATTTGCCAAAAAACTTTCCCTTGTCCCTTGCCTCTTTTCTTATGACCCTTCTCCTATTCTGTAGGCGATCGCCACTTAATTTTATCTATCAAATACTGAGGAAACTTTTAAATTAATCAGGACTTACCCAGGTACGCTATATATAGCGTACTATCAACTAGGGAATTGTAAATACTATAATTAGTTTTTTTTCGGATAGATATTACTTTTAATGTATATTCAAACAAGGTTACAAAATATTAAATTTATTTCCTAAAAGTCTTTAATTATTAGATGATTTTGATGTTTTTCATCTTTTTTTTTCATTTAATACCTCAGCTATCAGTTATAAATAAAACTAAAAAGTAACGAATTAAGAAGACCATCAGGAAGAAATAAGATTGAAGCATATCTATTATTACATACCTCAACTTTTGGGAATTCTCTACTCACATTTAAGTTTTTTCTTCCTTCTTCCTTGCCACTAACTTTAACCCTATTTTCTACTACTATTTTGTATAATACCAATTTCATCAACTTAAAACTTCACTTCCAAAAGTAGTCTATCAAGTTTGAAAGATAAGATATCAAGTTATATGTTCTTACTTGAGGAAATTGGTGATAAGTTCCATCAGAGCATAAACCACTAGAATAACACCACTAAAATAGTGCATTACAACAGATTTCTAAATACCTTTAACAGTCTAAATCATAACCGTCTAAGGCACCCTACTGGACTAACACAACTAAAATTGGTCCAATAGGGGTTGGTTAGGCTAAGGGACAAAACCCAACAAAAGGAGGAGGACAGCTTTGTTAGGTTTCACTTCGTTCTACAAAGGCCTACATTTTTGTTTTGGGGGTACTAGTACACCACTAGAATTTCCCCCTACTTCCTTATTTTTTAAATAATCCCAAAGTATCTAAAACAGCTCTAATTTTAGGAACTTCATGGGTTCTAAATAAGTCAGTTTTTCCCAGTGCAGCTAAGACACAAAAAAAAGGTTCAGCACTTCTAACTTCTTCTCCAAAACATTCAAAAGCATGGGGAAGTGCATGACATACTGGAAAACCTAATTTCCTCAATCTAAAAGTATTTAAAAAAGTTTTCATCTGATAACCAATTCGTAAAGAACTATCCTGAAGATTTTTATAATAAAATCCTAAACCAGGGTCAATAAATATTTTTCTCACACCATACTTAGTTGCTGTTTCTATTTCTTGAGCAAAATATTCATACATTAAATTTGTGGGGTCATCTCCAAAATCAAAATCACCTACTTCTCTAACATTTTTTCCCTGAACATAACAGATAATTACCCCCGCATTAAATTCAGATACAATCTGATAAATTTCTGCACTTTTTTCGGGTCCAGTTAAATTAATTATATTAGCTCCTGCCTTTAAACATTCTGTGGCAACTTCTGGATAATATGTTTCTATAGAAGTTAAAACACCTTCTTGATTAAGGGCTTTCAGAACTGGCAAAATTTGACTTTTTTGCCTAATATCTTCTACTCTTTCCGCCTTTTCTAAAGTTGATTCTGCTCCAATATCTACTACATCTGCACCTTGAGACTTCAAAACCATTCCTCTACGAATGGCTGTTTCTGCACTCAAACAGACACTTTCTCTATACCAAGAATCATTAGAAAGATTTATTACTCCTAAAATAGCTTTCTCAGTATTAAAGTTAAACTGCTTATTACCAATAGAAAATTCTTCTACTTTGGCTTTTATAGAATCTTTGTTTTGTTCATGGATTGTATATAAATCTTCAAGATTCAGCATATCATTTATCCGTTATCAGTTATTAGTTATTAATTAGCTTCGGTGGGGGAGGAAGTACGCTTTTCATATCCCGCAGCAAAACATTACCTCTAGTTTCATCCGGAGGCAGAAAAAATCATAAATTTTCTTTCTTATCTCCCTTGAATAGAGGTGCTTAAGACTTTATTTATTAGTCAGAGGCTGACTAACCTAAATAAGTTAAATTTTTTCCTACTATCCATTTGATTACAGCTATTTTTTTGAATCTAAAATTCCCTACAATTACCAGATATAGTCATTTTAAATAAGAATAGAAAACTTTTTCTGCTGAAACGGGAGTTATAGCAGGGAATACTTGTCTCAATCTCAATTAAAACAACTATATATGTCATATCATATCCGGATCATCAATCATAAAAAAACTTCTCCCATAAGTGCTTTTTCTTCCCTTCTAGCTTCTATCTTTTGCCTTTGATATTCCCTATTTCCTGTCTATAAATTCCAACCACCAGATACTTCTACAATTTGTCCTGTAATATAATCAGAATTAGGATTAATAAAAAACCAAACTGCATGATTAATTTCTCGCAAAGTTGCTGGACGTTTAGCAGGTAACTTAGGAATCATTTCTTCTAGGTCAAAAGAATTCTCAGCTATTCCAGGAGATACTACATTAACAGTAATTTTGTCTTTAATCAGCTCTTGAGCCAGAGACTTACTATAGATGATAATCCCTGTTTTGGCGATTACATAAGCCGTATTTGTCTTACGTGCTACCACATTTTGAGCATGAGCGCAAGCAAAATTAACTATTCGTGCCCCATTAGCTGCTTTCAGATGGGGGAGTGCTGCTGTAGTAACATAGAAATTGGAATTGAGATTAGAGTCAATAACTTCCTGCCACTCTGCTATGGATATTTCGCTGGTAGGTTTTCCTAAAAAGTTGCCCACATTATTGACTACTACTGATAAACCTCCAAGTTTTTCTACTGCATTTTCTACTAAAGATTGAGCTGACTCTGGCCTAGTCACATCTGCTTGTAGAACAATAGATTTGACTCCGTAGGTAGCTGCTTCTTGACTTGCTTGGTTAGCTGCCTCGGCATTCCGGTTATAGTGAAATGCTACATCAAATCCTTTCTCAGCTAAGTCAAGAGCGATCGCCCTACCTATTCCCACTCCTGAACCTGTCACAAGTGCTTTTTTTAGCATTGTCTTGAATATTAATTTCTATCTAAACTATCAAAAACAACTCATAGTTTCTAAAAGAGCTTTAACTTTAGCAACTTCATGAGTTCTAATCATATCATTTTTTCCTAGTGCTGCAAACACTCCCGTTAACATTTGAGCACTTCTAAACTCTTCTCCAAAAATTTCTATAGCTGTAGGTATTTGATTAAAAACAGGAAACCCTAATTTTCTAAACCGAAAAGCATTTAAAAGGGTTTCAATTTGATATCTTATCCTATTTGATGTATTGTCTTGGTAGTAAAGATTTGTGTATCCTACAGTTAGTGCTGGATCAACAAAAATCTTTCTCACTCCTATTTTCGTTGCTATTTCTATCTCTTTTTCAAAATAATCGTATAGTACATTTATCATATCTCTACCTGAAGTAAAGTCAAATTCCCCTACATCCCTAGCGTGTTTTCCTTCTACATAACAAATAATAATTGCTGCATCAAAGTCAGCTACAGCTTGATATATTTCTTCACTATGCTCAGTTCCCAGAAAGTTGATGACATTTGCACCTGCTTTTAAGCATTCTCTGGCAACTTCTGGATAATAAGTTTCCACTGAAGTTAACACACCTTCTTGACTGAAAGTTTTCAGAATAGGCAAAAGTTGACTTGTTTGTTTCAACTCGTCTACCCTAGCTGCAGTTTTCACAGTAGACTCAGTGCCAATATCTATAATATCCGCACCTTGAAGTGTTAATACTTTTCCACGGCGAATTGCTTGTTCTGGAGTGTAAGAAATAGTTTGCTTATACCAAGAATCTTGAGAAAGATTAATGATTCCTAAAATAGATGTTTGAGAATTAAAATTAAATTTTTTATTCCCAATACTGAACTCTTCTATTTGGGTATTGTAGTCATCTTTATATTTATCATAAATTTCGTAGATTTCTGCGAGAGTAAGCATTTTTTAACTCCTATAATCAATAACAATTTTCAGTCGGCTAAAATTCCCAATCTTTCAGGACTTACGCAACGGCACTATCTATAGTGGCAATATCTTAAAAATGATAATTTTTGGCACCATATATAGCGTTACTGCGTAAGTCCTGTCTTTGTCAAGGGAAATAGCTAAGTATTGCTACAACCTGTAACCCCCTGCTACTTCCAGAACTTGCCCAGTAATGTAATCTGACTCAGGACTAACAAAAAAAGCAACTGCATGACTTACTTCTTGCAAAGTTGCAGGTCGCTTAGTTGGGAGCATAGGAATAGTTTCCTCCAGACCAATAGTATTTTCCGCTGCTCCTGGGGCAACTACATTCACTGTAATTTTATCCTTAACTAATTCTTGAGCTAGGGACTTACTATAGATGATGATACCAGTTTTGGCAATTCTATAGGCTGTTTGTTGGTCATCTGCTTTAAGATGTTGGGCACTTGCGAAACTGAAGTTGACAATACGTCCCCAACCTGCTGCCTTGAGGTAAGGAATTGTTGTTTGAGTGACATAGAAAGTGGAATTTAAATTTGAATCAAGCATTTCATCCCATTCTTCTATGGATATTTGACTAGTTGTTTTTTCCAGAAAGTTTCCCACATTATTAACTACAACAGATAACCCTCCGAGTTTTTCGGCTGCATTTTCTACTAAAGATTTAGCTTGCTCTGGTTTAGTAACATCTGCTTGTAGAGCAATAGACTTGACTCCGTAGGTAGCTGCTTCTTGACTTCCTTGGTTAGCTGCTTCTGCACTTCGGTTATAGTGAAATGCTACATCAAATCCTTTCCTAGCTAAGTCGAGAGCGATCGCCCTACCTATTCCAACTGCTGAACCCGTTACAAGTGCTTTTTTAATCATTGTCTTTGAGAATTAAATTTAATCATCACAGAACTTACGCACAAACTTTTTAACTTCTGTTGTTAGCCCCTACAAAAAATATAACTTATATATTTTAGCGTAAGTCCTGCATCAGTTAAAATTATTTGTCTACAGCATCGGATAAATACCGATTTCAGTTACTCCTTTGACAGGTTGTTTAATACTGTAAACCCTAGGGTCAAGAGCTAATTTGTCCAAGTTTGGCGATCGTCAGAATTTGCATCCAGCCAAGCTTTATCCCAAAGTATATTCTCGCTTATAGGTTGAGTTTCCTGATTTCCATCATAAGCATGACTCATTAACCAAGGGACAAGAAAGAAGCTTCGATGAGCAGGGTTTTCATCCCAGTCTATAATCAGTTCATTATCTGTTAACTGCACCTTTAGAGGTTTTGGAGGTTCTATCACCTCAGAAATATCATAATTTTTTTCAAAGGAAGTAGGATGGCGACATTGAGAACTCAGACAATTATCACGCAACCAAATGTAGTGGAAACGTTTTCCTTCTACTGTAATAAATGCACTATTATCTATAGTTGAAATCTTGAATTTCTCGAGCTAGTATGATCTAGTAGTAGTTAGTGGTTAAAGAAGATTTTTGATCGCCTATCACTAGGGATACTGATTTAAAATTTATCTTTGCGGACTCGTGTCAAAATAACCTGAACAGTCTTTTTGATGGAAGCTAGATTGGAGAATTCATTCTTCACTATCATAAAATGCCTCTGTATCGGCTTCAGAAAATTTGTTTTGTGTCATAAGCATATTCATAATTAATGGATATTAGGACTTACGCAAAATAACGTAATTCTGTTATTGCGTTAGCACAGGTTGGCAATAGCAAACGACAGCCTTTGTGCAGCAGTCCGTTAGGATAGCAATCTCAAAGGCACAAAATTCCTTCCCAATACGTAAATTCTGTCTATGATCAACTGACCTCTTTCCGTTCTACTAAACTTACCCAAACTTACATGGATCGGGAATTGCATAAGCTTTGGACTACGGTGTTTCACCCATATGCCACTGAGTGCAGTCTGTAACTTATCTTCGCTCTTCAGGCAACAAAATCGCCAGGAAGCTCCAGCTACTTATTCATATAGTTTTCGCTCATTACTCATACTGCTACAATATCCCTTAGTATTGTTTAAGTTTAAGTAAGCGTAGTCAATTTTTATTGAACTGTCAAGTCCCCTATCTATAGATTGCTTTTTTCAAATACCTCACTTAGGAATGAGAATAAGCCAGAAGCCGGAGAAAATTAATTACCCTCAAGAGATTTACCTGGTATCAACTACAAATTTCCGGTCTTATTTAATTTACGTTCTGTGACCAGAAAATTAAGTTAATATTTTCTACTTTACGCCTTAGATACTCCAGAACATTCTACCTCTTCTTTTAGAAGAGCGATCGCCTTTCCCGAAACTGGGTCGATCCAATTAGGTGCTATTTCTGCTAGTGGGACAAGCACAAAAGCTCTCTCTTTCATTCGGGGATGGGGTATTTGCAGATTAGGACTATCTAATATTAAATCATCATATAGAATTAAATCTAAATCTAAAGTTCTAGGTCCCCAATGTTCTAAACGTACCCGCTTAAATCTTTGTTCAACATCTAACAAAACTTCTAATAATTTATGAGGGGTTAAGTCTACTTCTAATAATGCACAACCATTGATATAATCCGGTTGCGGCGGACCTATAGGTTTTGTTCTATACCAACTAGAATAAGTAATTAATTTAATACCAGTAATTTCATCTAAAGTTTGAATGGCATTTTCAAGGGTATCAAGGGATTCTCCCAAATTGCTACCCATACCAATAGCTGCAAGGCCTTGATTTTTTTTTGAGTTCTTTAAGTTAGTAGGATTAGACATTTTTAGAGCGATCGCTTATAATTCTCCGATTTCTGATTTGTTGATATTATTTTATCAGTAATATTTAATACTATACTAATTCCCAAATACTTAAGGTACAAAATTAGTTTTTTTAAGGGAGTAGCTAGGGATAGGGATATTGTATGCAAAGTCCCTTCTTTTTCCACTGATAATCCACGGCCAAGAAATATCCTTAATTATTTTAGACCAAATTATAGTGTAATAGGACTTAAGCAAAATAGGGCAAAAAAATAGGCTTAAATATAAAACATAGATAGATCGAAAAAGGCTTTGACTTGAAAAAGGTATAAATTAAAAATTACCGATAGTTTAGCCTATCAATGGTTTATCTATTTTTATACCCGCAGAGGTAATTCCCTTATTTAGAATGAATTTAATGAATTTATAGTCATTTTAAATAAGAATGAAACATTTTTTTTCTGAAATACTTTCATAGCGAGAAACACTTCTCTCAATTCTATTGTGAAACGACTATAACTCATTTTTTCTATCAGAAAATGTTTGAGCACTAGAAAATAGGAATAAATTAAAGCCACTGTTGTATTAATTGCCGTATTGGAGGTATTATAGTTATTTAAAATAAAAATGGAAAACTTTTTCTGCACCAAACGCGAGTTATAGCAAGAAATACTTGTCTCAATTCTTTATTAAAATGACTATAAGATAAATTTGGCCATAGTTGAGCACAATCTCAAGAATTAATTTAGGAGATGTTTGGTCTCATCGTTTGCTCAAAACTAACAACTTGGTTAGCTGTCTCTGCACTCCGGTTATAGTCAAATGCTACATCAAATCCTTTCCTAGCTAAGTCGAGAGCGATCGCCCTGCCTATTTCCACTCCTGATCCTGTAATAAGTGCTTTTTTGATCATTATAAGTAGTTAGACAAAATTAATTACATACAGGACTTACGGAACGGCAATATTCATAGTGGCAATATCGGAAAAATGACAATTTTTTGGACCATATGTAGCGGTATGACTTAAGTCCTGTACATAATTTTATCCAAATTCTCTCAGAATTTTTTGTATATTTTGAATCCAAGTTTCTCAGTTGACATAAATATCTATACTCTGGCCATTCATATTAGATACAAGACTTACCCAGGCCAACACCGCAAACCCGGTTTCTCCTAGATATTTATGTGTTAAAAACAATGATTTACTGTCTTAACCGGGTTTATTTGCGTAAGTCCTGAGATATAGCAATAAGCGCTGGCATATTTACATACTATAGCCATTTAATTTAAAAATGAAACAATTTTTCCCCTGAATTTTTTTCATAGCAAGAAATGCTTGTCTCAATCTCAAGTGAAACGACTATACTAATATCTTCATCCATAGCATAAAATCTGCTATATGACCGATATTTTTGATATGGCCTCGCAACTCAGTTCCTCTGTAGTGAAGCAGCCAGAGCTAACATCAGACGGTCTGCGATCGCGTCTTAGTTTCACCCCATGCAACCATGCTAATCTTCAAGTTTTATAGACTCGCTCTAGTCAAAGTAATGATTTTAAATAGGTTAGATAAGGCTTCATTTCCATTATATTTGTTTAGTAATTTTTCTGAGGGAAAAGCAATAGAACACTTAATTGGAAAAGGTGTGAAAACAGAGTGTTTTAATGATGATAAATTAGGTCGGGTATTAGAACGACTTGATCACAAAGGATTAAATTAAATTTTGATATTTGTGGTGCTAGAATCAGTGAAAATTTATGAGTTAGAAACGAGCACAGTCCACCTAGATTCTACTTTGTTTCATGTTCATGGAGATTATCAAACAGATGAGGATAAATCCACAGAAAAAAACTATAAAAATTACTTATGGATATTCGAGAGATGAACGACCAGACCTAAAACAATTTATGATATATTTAATCTTTACAAACCATCGATATGCATGATTGTAGATAAGAATTAGGTCGAGAAATGAATCTGACAAAAAACAATTTGTGCAAGCCATGAAAGGTTTCAAAAATAAGTTAAATTTTGAGAGTTTAATGCTAGCAGATATTGCTTTATATATCCAATAAAATCTCCAGTTACTAACAAACCGAAACCTGTTTTGAGCTTTGGAGATAGCTTCGGTGTTTCACAGAATACAACTGAGTGTAGTCTGTAACTTATCTTCAAGGGCAGGCCAGAAAATTCTTTGGAACTCCAGCTATTTATTCATATAGTCTTCTCTCGTGGCCCCCTAGTTCCCCGTTATTACTCCCGGTTTAACAGGAGAGAACTTCACAAAAAAAAAGTTCACCGCAACGCCGTCTTACCTCAGCTTTTGACCTGGATAATACCAGGTGGGTATCTTGGCCTAAGTTTAAAGTTTCTGGATACAAGCCCAGTCTACTGCCACTTAAACATTTAGATTCCCATGTTTTTTGATTTGTAGGTCAAAAAAACATTTTTGGCAGTCACCAACGTCGTAGTAGAACCCTACTATTATTATAGCAATTATTTTTTGCTTTGACATCCTCCCAATCAAAAACTAAGAAAAATTCCTGACCACCTCACTCTTGTGGGTAGTCACTAAATGGGATTTACCTTTATGTGGATAATGTCCCCACCCCTTCAGTTCCCTTCAAGGGGGGACGCTGGGAGCGACTCTTCTTTAACCTCGGTTTAAAGTCTTGGGATGCCCTCCCCTGATGAGCAATAGTTAGCTGAAAACCAAAACACAAAACTTTTTGAAATTACTGATGTGTAATTATGTAGATTTAAACAATACTTTGTTTGTATCTCTGAGTTGGAGTTCCCAACACAAATTTTTTTTGCTATTATCCTTGTGGAAGTCAAGCTTTAAAATTTCAAAGTCAAAACTTATGAATAGTCTGAAATATACAACAGCAAACTTTAACTGTGCCAAATCTTCTCTATCTGATTAGCGATCGCCTCACCCTCCAGACCCATAATTTCAAAATTTTCCTCATCTAGCAAAACCGTAACATGACCTAACTTTCGCCCTGGACGAGATTCTGTTTTACCATACCACCAAACTGAAGCATTAGGAATACTTGCCAACTGTTGCTGTTTTGTCAAGTAATTTTTTTTCCCAAATTCATAACCCAATAAATTTACCATCACTGCTCCCCTAGCCTTGAGAGAGGTACTACCCAGAGGTAAACCACAAACTGCCCGCAAATGTTGTTCAAATTGAGAAGTTTGGCAAGCATCTAAAGTGTAATGACCAGAATTATGAGTTCTCGGAGCAATTTCATTAATCAAAACTTTCTTATCTTTAGTAATAAACATTTCAATTCCAAATACTCCTACTACTTCTAAACTATTGAGAAGAGTCTGAGCATACCCTTCAATTTCTGTTACTAATTCCAAATTTTCATCAGGTACAAAAACCCGCCGACAAACTTGATTTTCTTGTTGAGTTTCTACTACAGGATAAACCTTAAATTCACCAGTTACAGAACGAGTTGCAATAACGGCAACTTCTCGCTCAAAAGGAATAAATTCTTGTATAAAAAATTCAGAATTTATCTGAGATTTTAAACTCTCAATATCCTTAATAATAAAAGTACCTTGCCCGTCATAACCATGACGACGAGCTTTCAATACCAAAGGGAAAGATAAAGACTCAATCTCTGTTCCCCATTCCCAGAAATTAGGAACAGGTAAACCCAAATCTCGCAAATAACATAACTGTTCATACTTATCTAATAAGGGCTTCAAAACAGATAAACTAGGACGAAAAATTATATTCTTTTCGGCCAGATGTGACAACTCATCTATATTAATAAACTCATTCTCAAAAGTAATCACATCACTACTATTTGCTAACTTAGTAGTTGCCTGAGAATCATCAATTTTTGCCCAAATAACATCTTTTGCTATAGATACTGCCGGGTCATCTTTATGAGGTGTTTGAATAATTAAATCTACTCCTAGTTTTTGAGCCGCATCTGCCATCATCCATGCTAACTGACCTCCACCAATAACACCAACTCGCTGAATTTTTTTTTGTTGTTTTTTTTCCTCTTCAGCCATTTTCATTTTTTCCATTAATTTAAATAAGTAGTCAGCACTCAGCACTTAGCAGTCAGTCGGATTATTTTTACATGGGAGAAAGAGATCTAAACCTCTAGCTCTAAAAGCTGTTAACATAGTTCCTCCCCAAGAAGCTAGCTCTTGGCGGAGCATTCCCGCACAGAAATGCTAAAAGCTGATAACTAGTTAATTGTGACTTTTGTATTTTACCAGTAAAGAAATTCTTGTTATACCAAGGGTGATAAATATTTGTTGTAAATGGTAGGGACGTTGGACCTAACGTCCCTAGGTCAGAGAGAAGAAGAAAGAAGGAATAAATATTGAAAAAAAATGAGAAAAAGGATATAAATAGATGTCTGAAATGAATTGGAGAAGCTCTTGTTCACCATTTATAATCGAGATACACCGTTTTGTAGCATTCTTTTTCAAAGTACTACAATAATTGAAATTTATTATTTGTAACTCACAATATAAGGATTCAGATCCGATGGAAAAGTCTATAAGTCTTGAAGGATAAGCATTTCCGGTAATTACTTCCTCAATTATATTCTCAATTATAAATGCCTAGAACCCTTTGTTTTCCTCATTATTGAGAATGAGACTATTAAATTCCTAAGTCAGTCATTTTTAGAATTTACTCTATGACTAGGTTTGAGATACTTGAATACTTACCTAACAACTGACAACTTAAGACGGAAAAATGATAGTTAATAACTGATAACTGAATATATGCCTATTGTCAACTTTATTCTAATTTTTATTGTACCCCTAATTGCTATTGGTTTGATTATTTGGCGCTTTTATCTCGAACCGAAAATAGCTATGTTTGATGATGATAGAAGGGTAAAAAACTTTCGCAGTATGGATCAAATTTTTCCTACTAAAATTATCCATTGTGCTGGTCAACCCTATATTTTTCAAACAGATTTGTGTGACCTAAATACATCCTATCAATTTCAGGGTGAAACTCGGACAATGTTAGACTTTTTAGAACGAACAGGTAACACAGGAATTTTAATACTTAAAGATGACTTTATTATTTATGAAAATTATTCTCAAGGTTATACAAAGTTTGACAAAATCACTTCTTGGTCAGTGGCCAAAAGCTTCATTTCTGCCCTGATTGGGATTGCTATTGATGAGGGTTATATTGACAGTATTGATGAGCATATTACTCAATATATGCCAGAGTTAAAGAAATCAGGATATAACAATGTAACAATTAAGCATATTCTGCAAATGTCTTCAGGGATAAAGTTTAGTGAAGCTTATGAAGATAAAAATTCAGATCTTAGCCGACTTTTATATAAGTTATTTTTGTATATGCGACCCATAGAAAAGATGATTTTAAATTATCCTTCTAAATTTCCCTCAGGAGATTATTTTGAATATGTGAGTTTGAATACTCAAATATTAGGTTTATTGTTGAGGCGGGTCACTGGTCAAGATATGGTCAGTTATTTAGAAAAGAAATTATGGCAACCAATGGGAGCAGAATCAGATGCTTATTGGTTGACTGATAATTATGGAACTGAAATAACTTTTTGTGGGATGAATTGTACTTTGAGAGATTATGCAAAATTTGGTTTGGTTTATTTACACAATGGATATTTTAACGGAAAACAAATTATCCCGAAAAATTGGGTAAAAGAGTCGACAATACCTGAATATCCCCACTTACAACCAGGAGCAACAGATGAGAGGTATTTTAAGTGGGGTTATCAACATCATTGGTGGATTCCAGAAGGTTCATTAGGTGATTATTGTGCTACTGGTGCTTGGGGACAATACATTTATATTAATCCAGAAAAGAATTTTGTTGGGGTCAAAACTGGTTCTAGTAATAGTATTTTAAGAACTATTGATGATGTAGAAACTGTGGCTTTATTTCGGGCGATCGCTGACGAATTAATGGATAATTGATAATTGAGAATAAAGACTATCTTTAATCAAAATTTATACTAAGTACAGAAAATATAATAATTAAGCAATTAGAAAGGATCACTTTAGATACAGAAGTAATAGTTGGTAAACCTTCTAATTGAGTAGTCTTAAACTTAAAACAATCCTCTGTCAAGCTTGAGAAAAATCAAATTATATTGGTCTCTAAATATAATTTTACCTTGGGCTTGGAAACCAAACCCCTACTGTAAAATATTACAATCTATTTAAAATTACTATAGATATTTATAATCAGATTTATTATTGAATCTTTTTCCTTCTTCCTTCCTCCTTCTTAATTTCTTACTTATGAAAATATTAATAATAGGTAACGGTGGTAGAGAACACGCGATCGCCTGGAAACTATCCCACTCTTCTCAAGTTAAGCAAATATTCTGCACCCCTGGTAATGGCGGCACAGCGACCATGGCAAAATGTCAAAACATAGTCATTCCAGTTACAGACTTCCAAGGCCTTAAACAACTCATTGCGGACCAAAACATCTCTCTGGTAATTATTGGTCCTGAAGTTCCTCTAGCCCTCGGTATCACTGACTACCTACAAAAACCCAACCTCAAAATATTTGGCCCCACTAAAGCAGGGGCTATTCTCGAAGCCAGCAAATCTTGGGCTAAACAATTCATGGCCGAAGCCAATATTCCCACTGGCAAATCAGCTACTTTTACTAGGGCCGAAACTGCTAAAGAATACATCACAGAAATTCCCATAGTCATTAAAGCAGATGGTCTAGCTGCCGGAAAAGGAGTTACCGTAGCTACTACAATTGAAATGGCTCATAATGCTATAGATAGGATCTTCGAGGGAGAATTTGACAAAAAAAACCAATCTGTGATTATTGAAGAATTTCTCACAGGTCAAGAAATATCAGTATTAGCCTTAACAGATGGACTAACTATTCGTCCCCTATTACCAGCCCAAGACCATAAAGCAGTGGGTGAAGGAGACACAGGACCTAACACTGGAGGTATGGGCGCTTATGCCCCTACTCCTATTGTTACCCCGGAACTCATGGCCTGTATTCAACAACAAGTTCTAGAACCAACTTTGACTAATTTACAAAAACGTGGTATCAACTACCAAGGAGTAATTTATGCTGGATTAATGATAGGCCCTACAGGAGAACCAAAAGTATTGGAATTTAACTGTAGGTTTGGGGACCCAGAAATTCAACCCATTCTTTCTCTATTGGAAACCCCATTGGAGGAATTATTATTAGCTTGCTGTCAACAGCGCTTGGCTGAGTTGCCTCCTATCAATTGGAAACTTGGAGTAGGGGTTTGTGTAGTTTTGGCTTCTGGGGGTTATCCCGGAGTTTATGAAAAAGGCAAAGTCATCTCTGGAATAGAAAAAGCAGTAGCCGCCGGAGCAACAATATTTCATGCTGGAACAAAATTCCAGGGACAAAATTTAATCACTGACGGCGGTCGTGTCTTGGGAGTAACAACAGTGGGGGCTAATTTTACTGAAGCTAAGGCAAAAGCTTATACTGCTATAGATTATATTCAATTTGAAGGAATGTACTATCGCCGAGATATAGGGAGTCGGGTTTTTGGCCATTAGAAATCAGAGTAGAGCTGTTCTCCATCTAACAGATGAAAACTTCAGGCCCATTCCTTAAAGTGGGGTGAAAGAAATTGCATGATGAAAGTGGCTATCATCCACTGGAAGTTGTGCAGATGGAGCAAGGCTATAGTCATTCCGAATAAGAATGGGATACTTTTTTAGCTAAAACTTTTTCACGGCAAGAAAATCTTGTCTCAAGCTAAATCAGAATGACTATAACTGTGGTATCATAGACCTCTTGCAAAAATATTTTGTGCTATAATTACAAGGTGTTTCTTTTTAAGTTTTACCTAGGATATTTTCATAACTCTGAATGTTTTTTTAATCATTAAACTTTCGGGCGATCGCCGAAACGAAAAAATTTAAGCTCATGATCAAAAGCTAGATCAACTATTAATTTGATAGATTTTACCGAAAACTTAATTAGCAAAATTGTGATTATAACAATGCAGTTATTAAGTAGGCTCTTAATCCGAATTTTTGACCTCTATTTCTATAAGAACATTATAATTTAGAATTTATAATTTAGAAGGTTTTTTACTCCAAGGAGGCATACAATCAATTTGTGGTTTAAATGCACAAAGGGTTACCCTCTGTACAGAAAAGTGGGCCAAGCTCACAGGACACCAGAAAATTTTTAACTGCCTTATATGAGCAATTATTCTCAGAGAATCCCTAAGTAGTTTAAGTAGTTATAGCTAGTTGAATTTCTTGGTCCGAATTTGAAGATAAATATGGGATTAATTTCTCTAGAGAAAGATTAGCTCCTACCTAAAATTTTAGAATAGCATTAGGGGAGTTAATTATTAAAGAAAAACTAGGGATAAGTGAGAGGGAAACAGTAGAATAAATCGAGAAAAGCTATATTTATAATACTTTACCTGACTTGAATCCTATAATAATAAAGCTCCGGAGAATGCCTCAACTGTGGTCCCTTTTAGACAAAGAATAGGTGCTGATAAGCGTTTTACAGGAAAGATATTTTCATCGGATACATGCTGGCTCGCCTTAATGAAATTATTGAAAAGTTATTAATTAAATGGGGATGCAAATGAATAGAATTTAAGGGGTAAGATAACCACGTTAATACTTTGTTCCCATCATCCTAGCAGAAGTGTTGAGTAAGCTGGTTAATAATATTAAAACAGTTATAACTAGAAGGCTGAGGAATATTTTGTCGAAGAAATAAGTCCTATTTATTGGAAATATCTTCTCTGAAATGGATCTGATTTTATTGCTTCCTGTGGTGGGATGAAAATTTCTGCTTTAGAAAGATATATTAAAAACAAAAAAATCGAATAATAATGCAAATTAAGGAGATATCGAGCATACTTAATTGGGCGCTGATTTATCTCACCCCAAATCAGAGATTATAGTATTAGGCTTCGAGGCGGTTTAGCTAAAAAATAAAATTAATATGACTTTTTAGCAATTCCTAACTATCCTGATGTAACATTAGCTCTGAAGGTAATTTTAAGTTTTATTAAGTTTTATTAACTTTTAACTATTAACTATTAACTATTAATTTTTAACCTTTAACTTCTAACTTTTGACCTTTGATTTAAAAAATGCTTCCCTTACTTAAGAAAATCGGAGAAATTATCGCTAATTGGTGGTCTGAGTTTACCCTCCAGACCAAGCTCTTGGCAGTTATCACCCTGATAGTATCTCTGCTAATGAGTAGCTTAAGCTTCTGGGCAGTAAATACTATTCAAGAGGATGCTCGCCTCAATGATACTCGTTATGGTCGAGACCTGGGTCTATTATTAGCAGCTAATGTCGCTCCACTTATAGCAGAAGATAATCGTAACGAAGTGGCCCGTTTTTCTCGACTTTTTTACAATAGTACATCCAGTGTACGTTATATGCTCTATGCCGATGAAGAAGGAAAAATTTTCTTAGGTCTTCCCTTCTCAGAATCTGAAGTCAAAACATCCCTTACCCTCCGTCGTCGCATTCAATTGCCAGAAGATTTTATGGCCAATATAGAAGCAAAAAATTTTTCGGCCTCACCATCGGTGCGACAACATTTAACTCCTAATGGTCAATTAACAGATGTTTTTGTTCCCCTAATTAGTCAAAGTAAATATTTAGGAGTTTTGGCAGTTGGAATTAACCCTAATCCGACTGTTGTTGTCTCTTCAAACCTAACTAGAGATGTAACTTTGGCAGTTTTTGTTTCGATATGGGCCATGGTAATTTTAGGTGCAGTATTTAATGCTTTGATTATTACTAAACCAATAAAGAAATTATCAGAAGGTGTGAAAAATATTGCTCAGGGAAATTTTAAACAGAGGATAGATTTACCCTTTGAAGGAGAACTAGGGGAGCTGATTTTGAGCTTTAATGAAATGGCAGAACAGTTAGAAAATTATAAGAAGCAAAATATTGAACAATTAACAGCAGAAAAAGCCAAGTTAGAAACTTTAGTTTCCACAATTGCTGATGGTGCTTTATTATTAGATGCTAATTTACAGTTGATCTTAGTTAATCCAACTGCTCGGCGTATTTTTAGTTGGGAAGAAAAAGATGTTATTGGTGGAAAAGTGACAGATAATTTACCTCTAGCTGTACAGATGGAATTAAACAGACCACTTTATCAAATAGCTACAGGGGAAATAGAAGGGGGTGAATACCGTTGTCATTTAGATGAACCAAAACGTATAATTAGAGTTTTATTAACAACTGTTCTTTTACATAGAGCCTCAGGTACAGAATCTCTTTGTAAAAGTTGTATTTATGATGCATACGATAGTTGTAGCGCTGCTGATCGTCCTGTGGTTTATGAATGTACAATTTATGAAAATAAACCAGAAGCAGATTTTCTTTCCCCATACCGAAATAGTCTCAAAGGAATTGCTATGACTGTACAAGATATTACGAGAGAAGTAGAATTAAATGACGCCAAAAATCAGTTTATTAGTAATGTTTCCCATGAATTAAGAACCCCTCTATTTAATATCAAATCTTTCATCGAAACTTTGCATGAATATGGGGAAGATTTAAGCGAAGTAGAAAGACGAGAATTCCTGGAAACTGCCAATCACGAAACGGATCGTTTGACTCGTTTAGTTAATGATGTATTAGATTTAAGTCGTCTGGAATCTTGTTTGGTTTATCATCTAAATGCTGTTGATATTGCTCAACCAATAGAACAAACTTTGAGAACTTATCACCTTAATGCTAAAGATCAAGGAATAGAATTAAATTATGAGATAGAACCTAACTTGCCTCTTGTAGTCGGTCACTATGATTTATTACTACAAGTATTTGCTAATTTGGTAGGTAATGCTATGAAGTTTACTGAATCGGCAGGTCGAATAGTAATTCGAGCTTATCTGTTAGAATCTGATATAGAAATTGAACAAATAGAACAAGGAGGATGGATAGTTTCTCCTCCTCCACCTCGACCAACAGAACTACATTTACAATCTGAAAATTCTTCTAATCAGTTTGTCAGAATTGAAATTTCAGATACAGGAAGTGGTATTGAACCTGAAGACCAAGAAGCTATTTTTGAAAGGTTTTTCCGAGTAGAAAATCGCGTTCATACTTTGGAAGGAACAGGGTTGGGTTTGTCTATTGTTAGAAATATTATTGATAAGCATCATAGCAAGGTTAACTTAGTAAGTGAACTTGGTATAGGTACAACTTTCTGGTTTGATTTGGCAGTATTTGAAGAAAAGTTAGTACCAGAAGAAAATAAGTTATTAGAAGTAACTTAAATATAGCTATCAGCTACTAGCTGAAACTTGTCGTATCACGGCACACCTAATGAATAATGGTATTTGTAGAATGAAGTGAAGCTCTACAGTAATTTAGTGTTTCTGAGTTTTCCTGAGGGGATATTGCTAGGTTCCTCAAGATAACCTACTTTTATTGCACTATTGTTGCTAGGTAGTTCTCATGGATATAAATACTCTCAAATTAATCTCCATGAATTTAGTTTAGGATGTGGTCAAAAAAAGTGTAAAAAACTTATAAGAATTAGAGTCAAAAACAACCACCAAATAGTATACCTTTGAAACCAGAATTTGACAATTTTTAACCAGCCATTATTATTAGTATTATAACTAAAATCTGGTACAAGAGGTTCGGATTGGTCATGGAAAAGAGTACAGTCTCTAGCGTAGGGACGTTGGGGAAAGTTGCAGCTATCATCAGAATGGTAGAGGCAATTATTACACAAATATTTCTCTGGTTCAGCTTGATAAAGGGGAATACCGGGATGACCAAAAGCTTTCAGAGGAACTTGACAATACGGACAAGTGATCGCCTGACTATCAACAGTTTGATGGCAACGAGGACAATTTAACATTTTGATGATCTTAAAATTATAGATTTAAGGTTTAACTTAACTGGGTGAGATTTTCTACACCTAAATGACGTAGGCCCTGAGATGGATCATAATAAAAAATATACTTGACAATTACTAGAAATATATACTAGGGCAAAAAATTATGAGTAATACTGAAAATCTGCTTCAACAACTTTTAATGATAGGCATTGGTACAACTTCCCTAGCCGCAGAAAAAATACAGGAGGTAACTAACCGATGGGTTAAGGATGGTACTATTAACCCAGACCAAGCTAAGACTTTTGTTGATGATATGATGCAGCAGCTTAAGTCAGAACAGGGAAGCTGGGAGACTCAGATGCAGCGACAAATGCGGAATGTGATGCAGGACCTAGGAGTTCCTCGTCAAGCAGAAATGGACGAACTGCGGGGTCGTTTGGATCGCTTGGAGCGTCAGATACGAGATATCGAAAACCGCAACTGGCGTTAGATATAGGGATTTTTTTTAAGGGTAAGATACATTTGTGGCTAGCAATATACCGATTATAGAAAGGTTTTATTATAAGTATTTGTAGTTCATAATCTAGTAATTCGTACAGATGTTGTAATATTTTATCGTTCCCTGGTTTGGAGACCAAACCTAGGGGAAAATGGGATTTGAAGACCAAACCCCTAGGGTTTTTTCTAAAATCATTTTAATTTTCAGTTTCAGTTAAATTAGGAGGATTAATTTTGCGCGGAATTATTATTAGTTTGGGAATAGCAATAGTCTGTGGTTTAGTTTTGATTGTTGCTCAAATTATAGGTCCGGGAAAGGAGGTAGTTGCTTCTCAAAGTACACTAGATACTATGAGTTCTACTGAAGTTCAGCAGCAAGTGGCAGAAGGTACTACACTAAATCCAACAATTACAATGGCAGAGAATATTATGGCTCAAGATGATGAAAAAGTTATTACTACTGATTCTGGTCTTCAGTATGTGGTTTTGGTAGAAGGAGATGGTGCTACTCCTCAAAGGGGCCAGACAGTTGTGGTTCACTATACTGGAACTTTAGAGGATGGTTCTAAGTTTGATAGTTCTCGCGATCGCAATCAACCTTTCCAATTTAAAGTTGGGGTAGGTCAAGTTATTAAGGGTTGGGATGAAGGAGTAGGTAGTATGAAAGTTGGTGGGCGTCGTAAGTTGATTATTCCATCTGATTTAGGGTATGGTTCTAGTGGCGCTGGTGGAGTCATACCTCCTGATGCTACTCTTATTTTTGATGTAGAATTATTGAGAATTGCCAATTGACATATTTTTAATTTTGTGCTCCCATAACAACGCGGGATTCTTCAGCTAGGGAAGTCCTGAGGGTAGTTCTGAGGTTAGATCGGATCATATTCTTCCCCTGTGTTGATCACAACTCTACCCGCTCCCATCCTTCCTCAGGAGAAAACTTAGAGGGGCGGGTAGGTATGTTCTCTATCTAGCTATTGACTACATCTAGGGCGGGAATGCTAAACCTCTGACAAGCTCTTATACCATTTTCAAAAATGCTGTTACAGTGTTTTAGTCTGTGGATAGGAGTCTTGACATTAATAAACTTTTGTGCATTTAAACGACTCATTATTATATGCCACTATGCAGAAAAAAACCTTCTAAATTCTAAATTCTGAATTCTAAATTCTCAATTCTAGCTTCAATAGGTTTTGGGTCTACTCTGATAATTCTTTTACAAAAATTATAATTATTAATAGGGAATAGAGAACAATTCTCTATTCCTTTTTATATTTTTTTAATCCTTAACTAACCCTCGAAATTATATGTCAAATCTCACAGTTAAAGACTTAGAAATACTGCAAGGTACTCTTAATCAAGTAGGTTTAGATTATCAATTAGAATTGGATGAAGGAAAGATATTAGTCATAGGTCCGTCAGATATTATTTCTAGTGAAGTTGGCGTTCAATTAATTAGACTATTAGGCAGTTGGGTTTACCCACGTCGTCTCCGACGTTTGTTTAATTCTAGTGTTGCTTTTATTCTTCCAGATACTAATTTGAAAGTTCCTGATGTTTCTTTTGTTCGTGCACAACGTTTGAAAAAAAAGTGTTCGTTATTTTGGGGAATTCGCCCCAGATTTAGTAGTAGAAATTAAGTCTCAAAGTGATATAATTAAATCTCTGCAACAGAAAATAAAAAAATATTTAGAACTAGGGGCACAAGTAGGAATATTGATAGACCCTGATCAAGAAATAGTTATAGTTTATCGTTCTAATGGTGAAGAAATTGAGTTAAAAAATGGAGATATTTTGACTATTCCTGAATTATTTGGTGAGTGGGAATTACCTATTGTTGAACTTTGGCCGCCTGTGTTTGAGTAAGCATTCAGCTGAATGCTTACCATTTTTCAGCCTGGTGAGGTACATCGAACCTTTTTCCGCACCCATCCCCCTTAAAAAGGCAGACTTCCAGTTCCCCTCTACTGCCTTGAGAAAGGAGGATATCCAAGACTGTACTTTACTATCTTAGGAAATAGTATATATCGGTTATCAGTTAAATATTTTCTCTAGTTTGATCAAAACAACAAAGCAATAATTTAACTTCTGAATTATTTAATAATTAGCTTTATATGTCTAAATATAATTTATCTTATACTCAACTTTTTCGACAGAACTCGAAACAACTGGTTTCGATTAATTTATTTTTACTAACATTAACTATTTTATTGTCTTGGAATTGGATATTACCTAGTTATACTCAGACACCTAATACTAAAAACCGTGCAGTTTTAATTCAAGAAATTAAAGACTATGCCGAACGTCATGTTGAGAATGATAAGGCAATGGATAGTAGGTTAATGATTGAACTATATGAGCAAAATTCTGTAGGTTTAACTACTCCAGAAATTACTAAAATTTATGAGGAAGAATACGCAAGACTCAAGGAAGAAAAAGATAGTAATCTCTGGGAAAAAATTAATGACGATCTATTTTATGGGTTGGGATGGGTTGCTGCCTTAGCACTTTTTATTGTGTTAATTTTTAAGGAAGCTATACAAGGTTGGATAACTCATTTTATTAATACTATTGGCAACTGGTTATATAATCAAATTGCTGGTTTTGAATGGTTTTGGAATTTCTCTCTAAAACGCTATAAAATAGGTCTCATTAATAAACACGAACAACTAAAAATTCCTTTTCGTCCTAATCGTCCTTTGAGTCTGCAAGAAATTTATGTGGATTTGCAATTCTTGGAAAAAGCTAATAATCAACCAATTAATTTTTCTGAGATTAAAAAATATCATCGTTTGACTATTAAGGGGCAACCTGGAGCAGGAAAAACACTTTTATTAAAGTATCTTGTTCTCTCTTGGGCGAGGGAAAAATTAAATAGTTCCTCTAATCAATATGTGCCAATTTTATTAGAGTTATATCGCTTCAATGAAATAGAAATTTCTGCCCTCAACATGGAAGTTTTCAAACATAAATTAGTAGAAGCTTTGGATAGGGATGATTTTCCTAAAGCTAATTCTTTTGTGGAGCAAAGTCTGGAAAAAGGAAAATTATTTTTGTTATTGGATGGATTAGATGAAGTTAAAAGTTCCATTCGTTCTCAAGTTGTGCAAGCTATTAATGATTTATTAGATAAGTACGATAAATGTCGAGTAATTATTACTTGTCGGGCAGCAGTTTATCACAATGATTTTGCTGAGTCTGTGGAAAAAACATTGGATATTAAAGAATTTAGCGACAGACAAATGCGACTTTTTTTAGAAGCATGGAAATCTGAAATGCCACCAGATAAATCTATCAATCAACTCATACAAACTTTGAGAGATAGACCTCTAATTATGGAGTTAGCTAGAAATCCTTTAATGTTGACAATTGTTGCTCATCTTTATACTCAAGTTAATTTTGTTTTGCCTCAGTCTCGGTCAGATTTTTATCAAGAATCTACTCATATTTTATTGAATCAATGGCAGAATAATTTTAATCAATATAAGGAGAGTGCTCATAAGCGGAGAGTGCTACAACATTTGGCTTTATTTGCTCAAGATAATGCTGGCAAACAACAAAAAAATGACCTAAGTTTAGATTATCAAATAGTCTTGGAACAAGTTCAAAAAGTTTTACCTTCTTTGAATCTCAATCCTGAAACAGATACTCAACTAATATTAAGAGAAATTGTCGAACGTAGTGGATTATTGTTAAAAATTGAGAGGGGGGATAAATATCAATTTGCTCACTTAACTTTGCAAGAATATTTTGCAGCAACGGCTTTGAGAGAGAAAGAAAATGAGTTAATAGAAAGGTTTAAAAATGACCCGAAACGTTGGCGAGAAACGGTAAAACTTTGGTGTGGGTTTGCGGGGAATAGTACAAATTTAATAGAGGTTATTTATCAGGAAGATTCTTTGACAGCTTTTGAATGTTTAGCTGATGCTCAAGCAGTTTCTCCTGACTTGGCGGAGAAAATTATTGAAGAGTTTAAGGAAAAATTGGTAGAAGCAAATTCTGATGAAAATTTGGCTAGAGCTTTTGGAGCTGTTGCTTCTGATGTTCGTCCGAGTAGTAGGGGAAGAGTTGTTTTTGAGTTCCTAGAAAATGCTTTGAATTATTCTGAATCTCTGGAAATTCGTCGGGCTTCTGTTAAGGTATTATCTAAGACAAATTTGCCACAAGCGGCGGATATTTTGTTTAGGTATTATAAAGATATTAATTTGGTAGATGCTCGTCAAGCTCTTATTAATATGGGGGATATTGCAGTTTCTTTATTGAGGAGTTTAGCGGAGAAAGGTTCGGAAACAGCAATGGAAGACTTAGTTAAAATTGGTACTCCCCATGCCAGAGAAATTTTAAATAGTTTGCTTCATTCTCCTAATGAAAATGTTCAGAGGCAAGTCGCTTTAATTCTTGCTGAGTTAGAGGGTTTAAATAACCAGGTTTTTTAAAAGTAAGAAATATGCAAATTGATGATAGATTTAATTTAAAAGATTGGGAGTGGATAGCAGTTCATTCTCCGCCATCGGAAAGAGAAAATATCGCTAAAGTAGCTTGGTTAATTTGTTGTAAATGTACTCCTAGAGAAATTGCTAGATGTAATATAGATCCAAAAATAGTAGTTCCTTTGTGTGGGATAGTATTGCTTGACGAAATTAATATTTTACAACTAAAAAAGTTGAAAACAAAACTTTCTGATTGCTCTCACAAAATATTTGAAAGATGCGAAATATCAGAAGAATTAAAAATCAAACAAGAACATATTAATGAAATTAAAGAAGATGTTGATGGAATAATACAAGATTTTATAGATTTTGTAATTAATTTAATCAATCCTACAGAACGATGGCTATCTCTGTTTAAAACTTTGAATATACATTTACAATTTTCTTTATTCTCTAGTCTTATCAAATATCGTCGTCCAACCCGTTATGACTGGCGCAATATTTTTCTAGAAAATTTAGATGTTATTTATGATTTTGATCTAGTGGCTACACTTATATATTTGCGGTTAAATCCAGCAGAAGGTATTATATCCTTTTTTTCCTCATTAAGTTGGATTCTATTGATGATTATTCTATTTGATTTTTTCTGTAAAACGACCCTATTAGTTAAAGTAATCATTTTAGTTATTTGCTCAATACTTTGGATCTACAAACAAAATATATATCGCAAAGTTACTAACCCTCTAAAGAATATTTTAAAATCTTATACTTCTCGCACTCTGTTAGTTATCATTTCAGTTCCTTGCTCAATACTAGGGATGATTATTCTATTTAATTTTTTCTGTAAAACAACCCTATTAGTTAAACTGATTATTTTAGTTACTTGCTCAATACTTTGGATTTACCAAGAAAATATATATTGCAAAGTTACTAATCCTCTTAAGGATATTTTAAAATATGAAATTTATCGGAATCTAGCAAACCTCGATAGATTTAGCTGCTGAAGATTAGTAACTAAAAAATTATTCTAAATCTGAAAAGAAAATAAATATTTAAAGTTCAAAAGCTGAAATTACCATGGTTTTGTTTGGTTTCACTTAGTTCAACCCAACTTACAATTATCTGATTTTTTTAGCTGATGATTAATAACTCAAAAGGCGATCGCCCTGGAAACTTCTTTTGTTGAATAAAAGGTCATATATGTAGGCGAGTGATACCTTCCAATATTAATAAGATCACAAAAATTCTGAGAATGGGGAGGAAAATACTTTTAGCCACTGTTCTTTTTGGAGCTTCACAGAATGAACATCCTGGTGTTTTTTTTGACTCTTGAATATCTTCAGCTTTTCTATGACTCGAAATTATGGTTATGTTGGGTTTCACTTAGTTCAACCCAACCTACAATCTCTTCTATCT
>JAKQYE010000067.1:0-7985 GCA_023356605.1 Trichodesmium sp. MAG_R02
GTCTGAGTATTAGACACCAACATTTTAGTATAACTATCTCCCTCGCTCCCAGGAGCCCCAATAGAATCAGAATATAACTCCCTAGGTGCTAACTTTACCCCAGCTTCCTCAGCCACTGTAGTAATTAACTTAGGATTAATAGTAGTCTCCGCAAAAATAGCAGGCACTCCAGTTTTCTTAATTTCCTCCACCAAATTTTTCAGCGTCTGTGCACTAGGTTGCTCCTCCGTACTCATCCCAATCAAAGTTCCAGTCATCTCTAAACCATAAGCTTTCGCATAATACTCAAAAGCATCATGGGTAGTCACCAGTCGGCGCTGACCTTCTGGAATAGTCCCTATTTGTTTCCTAATCCAAATATCAACCTGCCGTAACTCCTCAACTAATCTGTTAGCATTCTCGGTGAATATCTCTTTGTCTTCCGGCGACAACTCAATCAAAGCATCTCGAATACCTGTTACCATCACAATTCCATTTTCTGCATCACCCCAAACGTGGGGATCTGGCTCCAAATCTTCCCTATCCTGATTTTGTAAAGGTGTCACCTTTTCCCCCACTGCCAACTTTTGAGCTTTGACACCCGTAGAATTGATAAGTTTAATTAAAGCAGGTTCCAAATTATAGCCATTATAAATAATTAAATCTGATTTCTCAAAAGCAACACTATCAGCAGGCACTGGTTCGTAAATATGAGGGTCAGCTCCCGGTTCCATAATTCCATTATGCTCAATTTCATCTCCACCTATTTTTTCCGTCATATCAGCAATGATGGTACTTGTAGAAACTACTAAAGGTTTATCCTCACCCTCATCGAAAATATTTGAAGGTGGGGCAGCACAACCACTAATCCATAATCCTAATAAAATTCCTAATACTGACCAAATATTTTGTTTCAAATCTTGAGTAGAAATATTAAATAGGCAGGCCAAATTATTTGTATATTTACCACTCAAATATATTTCCTTTTCCCTGTTCCGAGTTAACCTTTTTTTACTTGGAATATTAGTTAAATTAATTCTGTAGAGATACCTACTAATTTTCATTTTTAATTTTGATTTAATTGACAATTTTTTCTATTCT
The DNA here is from genome assembly GCA_023356605.1 of Trichodesmium sp. MAG_R02. GTDB lineage: Bacteria > Cyanobacteriota > Cyanobacteriia > Cyanobacteriales > Microcoleaceae > Trichodesmium. The sequence continues at coordinate 1,081 of JAKQYE010000067.1, forward strand.
TTTCATAATTTATATCATATTGCTTTAATATTTCTCATCTTCCAGGGCAAAACTTTGAGATGTATCTCTATGACTGAGAGAATTTCAGAGAATTTGATAATTGATAGGAGTTATAATTAATGAATCAGGAGAAAATTACAGTTAGTCATTTAGGAGTCCATTATCGTACCCTTGAGGCATTGCGAGATATTACTCTACAGATACAAACAGGAAGGTTAACAGGTATTATTGGCCCTAATGGTGCGGGAAAAAGTACCTTATTAAAAGGAATGCTGGGATTAATTCCTGTGAGTAGGGGTTCTGTAATCTACAAAGATAAACCACTTCAGGAACAGTTAAGTAGAATTGCTTATGTGCCTCAGCGATCGCAAATTGATTGGACTTATCCCGCTACTGTCTGGGATGTGGTAATGATGGGTCGAGTCCGTCAGACTGGTTGGTTTTGTCGCTTTTCTAGGATGAGTCGCCAGATAGCATTGGAGGCATTGACAAGGGTGGGGATGGATAGTTATCGCGATCGCCCCATCGGCCAACTTTCTGGTGGCCAGCAGCAACGGGTTTTTTTGGCCCGGTCTTTAGCTCAGAAAGCAGATATTTTCTGTTTTGATGAGCCCTTTGTTGGGGTTGATCAGAAAACTGAAAATATTGTTTTTGAGATTTTTCACGAGTTAGCTGAAGCTGGAAAAGTTGTGATAGTTGTTAATCATGATTTGGGAAAATCTATTACTAATTTTGATGACTTAATTCTGTTAAATAAAGAGTTAATTGCTGTTGGCAAGCGACAAGTTGTATTGCAAGAAGAAAATTTGTATCGTGCTTATGGGGGTAAAGTAGGTTTCTTTTCGGAGTCCTTAAAGCAAGTTGCTTGAATGTTCTAGGTTTTGTTTAGTAGGAAGAGCTTCTCACTGATTTTTTTGATTATGATCATATTTTTACTTGTTATATAATTTTTGATAATTTTGTTTTTAACAAGTAATTATTGAAGCAGCAACTATCATCAATTAGCTAAATTTATATCTAAAATATTTATTCAAATTTAACTAAACTGTGAGGCGCACTTATTAAATACTTTTCTTTTTATCAGATTTAGTTCTATCAATCTTTCCTTCTAAATCTGATTCTCCAATATGATTTTTACCTGTGTTATCAAAAACTTCCAAATGAGCAGATTTTCCAGAATATAGATTATCCACATACCAAAGATATTCTGTTTCTTTCTCTTCATAAATTGTCCTACCATCATATTGATTTTTAGTTCGTTTAAATCTATGAGTATCTTTTAGTATTGTTTGAGTATCTGTAGGTGGAGAGCTGGAAGATTCATCATAGTTTAACTGACTTAATTGACAACTTTTTTCCAACCAGTTTTGTAATCCAACTTTCTGATCAATACTATCTAATTGACTTAGATTTTCTGTGTCATTATTTTTCACAATAGAGATAGAATTGCATTCTCTAATCTCCTGATTTGGACATTGAAAACAAGAATCTATAAAATTAATTAATAAATACTTTGAGTCTAAATTAATTAATTGTCTTTGTGTCGCTTCTGCTAAGGATGTATTTGTTGCATCTTTGTAATCTTCACCATCAACATAATCAAAATTATCTTGTTCAGAATGAATTCTTTCTTTTTGCCAATCCTTGGGGCTGACTTTATTAAAGATTATATTGATAATTGACCTTTTTAAGCTTTTCTCTTTAATCTGATTTAAACTAGATTGAAAATTATTGCCTTTGATTGATTCATAATTTACAAGAACTTTAGTAGAGTAAGTTTTTTGGCTTATATATTGTTTTTTTAATTTATTAATATCTTCAAAAATACTTGTAATAACTCTGGCCGCCTCTTCAAACTCTTTTTGGGTAGAGTATTGCCCTTGTAAAGACACTTCATTAATAAACATTTCAATTTTAATCATTATTTTAAATCCCAAAAAGACGTTCAAAATCTTTATCCATTTGGTCGAAAAATCCATCAGGCCATTCTTCTATCCTGCCATCAGAATCAATAGATATTTGAATAACAGACTCACCAATTTTTTGAGAAAAGTATAAGATGCTTAATTGTTTATTACTTAAAACATTATCAATAACAGCAATTCGTAATGCGTTTAAAATATGGTCGCTATGAGACTCTATCAATACTTGTATGCCACAACTACTTACTTTAGCTAAAAATTTAGCTAGTTCAGATTGTGCTTTAGGATGCAAATGAGCTTCAGGATTTTCTACTATTAAAATTTCTCCTTCTTTGGCGATAAGTCCAGAAACAATAATAGGTAAGATACAATGATATCCAAAACCAATATTAATGGGGCGAAAACGGTCTTCTGATGAACTACTATTTAACATTAATTCTAGTATATTAGTTTGTGAACCTGAAACTTCAACTTTTGCCCCATCAAAAATTTTATTGAGCCATTCTTGTGTTTGGATTATTAAAGTTTGCGCATCTTCACCTAAATATAATTTATCGTTGATTAATTCATCTTTCATGGTGTGAAGTAAATTAACTGTTAGTTCTCCTTTTAAACCAACATTAGGAAATTTAGGAAGAGTTGCTCTCAAATAAAAATCTTGTGGACCTATTCTATCAGCAGAAATATAATGAATAGCAGAAAAGTTTAACGACTTATGAAAAATTTCTTGATTATAATCGTGTAATTCTTCCTCTAAAATTTTGTCAGGAATAAATTGTGATATAGTTTGATTATCTTGAAGATATTGATCTACTTTAAATACCTTGTCATAAGAGCTAGAATTACTTATTGATGATGAACAAAGATTTCCTTTAATTTCAATCTCTTTAAGTTCGGCAACTAAATCATCCTTCATATCCTCAACAAAAGAATAATTAACACTTCCTTGTATTGTTATTGTTTCACCTTGATTTAATTCAATTGTGTGGTCATAAAAATAATTAAAATATATAGGTTTGTTTTTTGATGTACCTTTATTTCTAATTTCATCAAATTTACCTAAATTAAGACAGTTGCCATTTAAGATTAACTTATTTGTACGACTGTCATGTTCAATTGATTGCCTCATTAATAGTAGAGACTGAAGCAAACTAGATTTTCCTCGTCCATTAATACCTGTGAGCAAAGTTAATTGCCCCAATGGAAAAACAGTTTTTGCTTGAAAACACTTAAAATTCTGTAGTTCTATTTTAGTTAACATTGCTAAACATTTCCCAAAATTTTTTGTGCTAAATCAAATCTTTGAATGACTGTATTTTTATCATTTTTAATTCGTTTAATTGAACCAACATACTCTAAATTCTCTCGTAACTTTTCAAAATTTTGTTTAATAGTTGCCTTGTGTTGGTCTAAAAATTGATCGTCGTGTGTTGAAAAAAAGTAAGAAATAGATTCAAACATAATCATATTAACTTTTCTTCTATTTTTATCTGTAGGCAAACGAAAATTGTCTTCTTTAAAAAAATCATAAGTTAATCTCATAACTCTTTCAAAATCATTTCTTAACTTATCTATTTGCTCCTCTGGCATATCATTTATTTTTATCATAGCATCTTCTAAAAAACTATTCATATCACCTTGATAATCTTGATGATAATCATTACATACCTTAAAAGCAAAATAACGCAAAATTAGCTCTCTGTCTTTCATTCTTTTTGGAGAAAAGCCAGAATCAATTGCCTGTTGAAAATAGTTTTCCTGTGATAATTCTTTTAAAAGCTTTGTAGACTTACCACTAAAAAGACAATTTCTAATTTCTTGTTTTTCTAGTTGTGTTCCTCCAGTATTTACTCGCTCAAAAACCTCAAAAATAATCTCCCAAGGTGTAGAAGGTTGAATCACATATAAAGAAATTTTTTTATCCTCTATCCTAGTTTCATAATCTCCAGATCGTTCTTTTAAATCATTAAAATTACAATCATTTAATTCTGACAAAACTTTTAATCCAGTCAGCTTAAATTTATTATCAATAAAGTCACGAATAGCTGAAGTTCTCTGTAACCCATCTACAACTATATATTGTCCCTTTTTAGTTTGCTTTACATACCAATAAGGTAAAGGAAAATTCAGAATAATTGACTCAATAAATTTACTTTTTTGCTCTGGAGTCCATATAGTGGGATTTCTTTGAAAGTCAGGATCGAGAATTATTCTTTCTTGATCACATTTTCTCTTTAATTCAAAGACAGTATAAGGAAGTTCCCTAATATCAAAATCCTTTTGTTTTAGATCGTCAGAATATTGACTACCATTCTCGGCAATATATTCTTCCGGTGTATCCTCGTCAGTTTCTATAACATCACTATTGAGGTTTTGAGGTTTGAAAGTTTTATCCATTCTTCATTATAGTTTATTACTGGCGGCCCTCAGCTGTCAGCAAACCTTCGGGATGCCATCTTTATTTTAGACAATAAAGTCTATCTGAGCTCAGTTTCAGTGAGGTAAGTTACCTCTAAGTAAACCTCCTGAAAGGTAAAGCAGATTTCGGGCAAATGATGTACAGAGTAAAATGTACTAGATATATTTGTAGTTAGACTGAGTGCCAAGCAAATCTTAGTAAAAATTTCTTCTAGAAACTAACGGATCTGCAAGCAGCGCTTTTATATACCTCTTTTAAGTAGTCAAACAAATTAATTATATATTTACTTATATATTTACTGCTGAGATTAAGTAGGTAAGCAAAATTATTTGATAACATAAGCTGCAAGCAAGACAGGGCTAAAAAGAATTTTATTCATACTCAAAAATATCATCAATATCTTTTATGCCTACAGTTTCTGGATAAAGATCTATAACTTCTTTTGTTATGTGAAAATAATATGTATTTGTAGAAACATCAATTATTTTATCTGATATCAAAATACTAATGAAATATTGAAATAATGAAATACTCCGTGGAATTAGACTTGTTTTTGTTGATTGAATTTTCTGAATTACGTTTTTAGCTTTTTCTTTAATCTTTTTTTCTTCAACTACATTGATTAACAGACGATATAAGTTATCGCAAAAACGGCTCATATCTTTTGGATAAAGCTCATCTGGTATTTTTTTATGTTCAAATAAGTTATTTATTTCTTTAGCAAAATATTTTTTATGTTTAATTTCTTGATAATCATTATCTTTAATAACCTCGGAAGTTTTTTCAAAAGCAAGTATTAATATATCTAATTGTTCAACCGTTGCTTTAATTTGCGCAGCTAAACGTAATTTTTTCCAGTCAATTTCTGAACTTTTATAGACAAGATCGTGAGTTGAAACAGACCAGGCGTGTTCAAAAGCACTTTTGATCTGAATTTCAAACTTAATTTGATAAATACTTAATTGATTTTCTTGATTTATATGATTATTACTTTTAAGTTGAGCGTAGATTCGAGTTGAATCAAACTTAAATGTATCTGGAGATTTTTTATTCTGTCCTCTTTTTACTGTTTTGTTTTGGATAACTTCAAATGTACTTTGACAAAATTCTATTACCTCTTTTTCATGAGATAGAGTCGGGATAATAATTGTACAAGCAAACAAGTCATCTAAATCTGACCATTTTTTAAATCTTCCGGTTTCAATTTTTTCAGCAAGAGATTCAATAGTTTTAATTCGAGAAGTGAAAGTATATCCTTTGTTGATGTTGGTATCGCAAAAGTTTAATAATGTTTCTTTTACTTTTTTAGCTACTTCTTCAACCCAGGGTTGATATTGCCTATATTTACGCTTTAGAATATCAGGATAGATCATATATTTAAGACTCTTCTGAATGAATATCTCCCTTCAATAAAGATTTAATAATGTCAATTCTAGTTTTTCTAGGACCAGCATCTGTAAAAGAAGATTTTGCCGCTTTATAATAATCTAATGCTTTCTTTTGAAAATCATCTAACTCATTTTCCGATTTACTCTGTAATTCTTTATCTTCTACAATTTTTATAAAATCAGATATTTTGAAACAAACCTTTTCATTTATGTCCGGCTTATTCTGACGATTTAATTCAGCAATAGCACCAAATAAAGAGTAAAAATCAGCCTGATTTTTTAGCCTAGTTTTAGCTAAGTTAATATCTTGTGATAAATCTAATGATAAATCTAATATTTTACCTATAGATTTAATAGTTTCCCGAAATTCCTCTTCTATCTCATCTTTTTTTTCCCATTCAGTATCTCGCTCAGTAAAAGCTTTATCAAGATAATCAGCACTATGAGACTTTGCACCTTCTTCTAAGAAGAACAGTAGTTGTGCCACCATTTCAACATCTTTCATTTGTTTTTTGGAAGTTGAATGAAGGTTAGGAAAGTTTTTGCTTTTTTGTTCCAAGTAATTAAACATCCAATCAGACAAGTCCTCTGCCGTCCTAATAAAATAACCATCAAATTTGGCATGACGAAGCTCTTGAGGAGTTAATTTACTCACATTACGATTAATCCGATCAAATACATTACCAATAATCTCTTCATCAGATGATGGTAAATATTCAACAGCAAATTGATACCCCCAAAATTCTATTTTTTTATCGGTTTTTAAATCTTTAAAATATTTACCGCGAAACTGTTGAGTTTTAATTTTTTCATATACAGGAAATTCATTACCAACAAATTGAAACAATGTAGATAACCTTTGTTTTCCATCAACTATGCTGACTTTTGGAACCCCTTCAGGAGTTATTTCTTGATATATAAAAATTGCAGGCGCTGGATATTCATTTAGTACTGTATCAATAAAGTAATCTTTATAGTCTTGATTCCAAACACTACGTCTTTGGTATGATGGATCTAGATCGAGAAGTTTTCTTTGATATAAGTCCCAAAACCAGGAAATAGTTTGAAAGTTAATTGTTCTGCTCATTTGATTTTTTTTCTAGGATTAATTCTTAAGCACAATTCAAAAATTATTTACCGATTCTAGTTTGACTTGAGGTATATAGTATAAAAGGT
>JAKQYE010000067.1:8085-18366 GCA_023356605.1 Trichodesmium sp. MAG_R02
TTTTACTTCTATTACTTTCAACTATTAGGACTTTAGTGAAAGAACAGTAAAAAAAGGTTATACAGCAGTTTTCATTTTAGTACACCACAGTAGGGACGTAACGCGAATGCGACATGAACGCATTTTTGTTATGCAACGTCCTTACATGTAAAGTCTCTACAAGGTTTTGGTTGTAAGGAGGTGGTTTCTCAATCTGAAAAGCGCTGTAATATATACCTGACAACTATTTTAAATTAATTACTCCCTGGGGAAAGTCCAATGAAAGAAACAACTTCAGTGGCCATGCCCTCTTGTTTCCATCGGTGGCGCGATCGCTTTAACAATGTATTTAAGACACTCTTGTTCAAAAAACAGAGTTTAGAGACTATATAGGAGGACTACTCTTGAAAAAGCCACAGAAAAAACTTGTCTAATATCAAGTGAAGCATGAATTATTATCAGATGGGTCTGAGGGACAAATTGAAATATCTTTCAATTAAAATGAAGCAAATTTTAACTTGAATAACTCAAGTGTTTTTGAATAAAAATAGTTAAGGGTTTGTGGAGCGTAGCGGAGCACCACACAACGCAAAAAATATATATTTTCCTATAGAATAAGGCTAGTTACAATTTATGGTTCGGGGTAATATGATCCTGTATAGTTTTTTATGTTTTTAACCAGTAAAGTACTTGTAATTTTTCCTTAATTCGACCATCTGTTTATTGAGACATAAGATATCTTATGAGATTGTAAAAATTTAGAGAAACTAACTCAATGAATTTATGAATAATCATTATATGCAAACTGAAAAACTTAATTTCTGGACAAAATTAGCTTATGGTGCTGGGGATTTAGGTCCAGCTATTTGTGCTAATATCCAGGTATTTTTCTTATTATATTTCTTTACTAATGTTGCTGGCTTATCTGCTAGTATCGCAGGTAGTATTTTGATGATTGGGAAGATTTCTGATGCTGTCAATGACCCAATAATTGGAGTGATGAGCGATCGCACTGTTCATCCTTGGGGAAGACGTTATCCTTGGATGGTTTTTGGCGCTATTCCTTTCGGAATTTTGTTCTTTTTACAATGGATAGTTCCTACTACAAATCAGTCTTTTTTATTTTGGTATTATGTAGTAATTGCTGTTTTATTTAACATTGCTTATACTATTGTTAATTTGCCCTACGCTGCCCTAACTCCAGAACTAACACAAGATTTCCATGAACGTACCAGTTTAAATAGTTTTAGGTTCGCATTTTCTATTGGTGGTAGTATTCTTTCTTTGGTAATTGCTCAATTAATTTTTTCTATTTTTAAAGATAATCCTATTCAACAATATTTAGTCTTAGGTATAGTCTGTGCCATAATTGCTGTTTTACCTATTTATTGGTGTTTTTTTTGTACTCGCGATCGCGCAGTTTCTAATAATACAAAAAAAGAAGAATATAATAATACTAATTTATCAATTGTTGAACAAATTCGTATAGCTTTTAGTAATCGTCCATTTCTATTTGTAATCGGAATTTATCTGTGTTCTTGGTTAGGAGTACAATTAACAGCTTCAATTTTGCCTTACTTTGTAATCTACTGGATGCAGCTACCAGAAGGCACTTTTCCTCAAGTTGCGATCGCTGTGCAAGGTACTGCTTTAATTATGTTATTTGTCTGGAGTTTTGTTAGTAAAAAAGTTGGTAAAAAAGCAGTTTATTTTATGGGCATTTGTTTATGGATAATTGCTCAAGGTGGATTATTTTTTACCCAACCAGGACAGGTTGGTTTAATGTATTTTTTAGCAGTAATAGCAGGTTTTGGAGTATCAACAGCTTATTTAGTTCCTTGGTCAATGATACCAGATGTTATTGATTTAGATGAGTTAAATACAGGGCAAAGAAGGGAGGGAATTTTTTATTCTTTTATGGTTTTTCTGCAAAAGATAGGATTAGCTATTGGGTTATTTTTAGTAGGAGTAGCTTTAGATATTGCTGGATTTATTGAAACTATTCCTGGAGAAACTCCACCTACTCAACCATACTCAGCACTTTTAGCAGTTCGGATAGCGATCGCTCCCTTACCTACTATATTTTTAATAGTTGGATTATTATTGGCTTATTTCTATCCTATTACAAGGGAAGTACATAATGAAATATTGTTAAAATTGAGGAACGATAAACCAAACAGGTAAGAGTTGAATAAATGTCTGAGTTGCAGATTTTCAAGGTTTAATAATTTGACAAAAAGTTTGGTAAATATCTTCACAACAAAATCACCCTTTAGTTGAATATTGTTATATAAAAACAGATAATTTTTTTTGCAAATATATGCCAAAAACCGAATCGCAAATTAATTTATATTGGTAGTCAAAAGGCTAATCCTGAAGATTTTATTAGGATAACTGCAACAGGGTAAAGAAAGAACTAGAGGTGTTAAGAAAGATGAAAATATTAAATGTATTGTAACAGTTGCTACTTTTAATTCTCTAGAAGATGTTAACACTATCAGTGAAGAACAAACTACATATCCATGTAGTCAATTTTCTGAAAATCCTGTCAATAGAGGGAGTAAAATCTTAAATTTTTCTTTGACTCAAAGTTTAAAGAATAGCATTTTATAACTATGTCTTAACCTTTAAAATATCAAAGCATTAAGTTTATAAGTCTCTCATCAGAATGATTTTGAAAGACATTATCATCAAAATCTATGCCAAATCAGCTTCTTATAAAATTGTATAATTTTGTACAACTTTAAGAAATTATTAATTTTTTGGCTTCGATGATGTACAATATGACGAACCAATTTATTTACTAGAGGATTAATACTGTGAATTTTGTCAAGAGTAATCAACAGTTCTTAAAATTAGGATTATTTACGATGATTGTATTTCTTTCATCTGCATTTTCATCTAAAGTTCTAGCATCTAGCAAAAATCTAGAGGCAAAGCAAAACACAATATTATTTGCTGAATCTCGCCGCAATGCTAAGCGTATTTGTTCTCAGCGTGGACTCAACTGGTCTGAAGTGAATTATTTTGAATCAAAGAACTATTTTGCTAATATTTGCCGTCAACCAAATGGAAAATTAATGTTAATTGCTGGCAGAATTTCTAATCCGAATCAAGTGTTAGAGTTGCCTGTAGAATTTAACCAAGGATATTTGGCAGTTCATGGTAATAGAACTTTTATGGTCAGTGATAGTTCTTTGAGTATGGCAATCAATGGTCTAGTTATAAAGGAAGAACAAATTATCTATCAAGGAAAATCAAATTAGACAGTCAGTATTTGTTTATAAAATACAGCAAAAACCAAGAAATATATTTATCTATATTTAGAGTATGCATATCTTAAACTTGGTGTATCAAAATACAGTTAAAAAAGAAAACACCTGCAATTGATCCTTATTCTTAAAGGGATAGTAATTATATTAAATCCGCCTAATTGAACATAGATCTAATGAGGTCATAATTAGGATTTTAAGCTATTGGTTGTGAGGTTATTTAATCCAATTTGATATTATTTGTCTAGTTGAATTTTCATAAAAAAATAACTATGCAAGTATTGAGACGTGAGCTATCAGCTATTCTTATTAATTAACCATAATAATCAGGTCTCTTTAGTTATCATTACATGACTTCTGTTGTGGTCCTAGAAATTTATTTCTTGGGGAATGACAAAGCCACAAAACTTTATATCTGATGGCTCACCAACAATTAAAATACATAAGCTTTTAGTTTAAGCAATACCCAATATTACTTAATTACAGGACTTGATAGAAAAGAAGTTATACAAAATTTATTATATGAGCTATATGGAATTATATTGACATTGTGGTTAATTATAGATACTTTCCATGGATAATTTCTAGTTTATGGTCTACTAATTATGAAAAGCGCTGTAATTTTTTTTTCAAACTGACAACTAATAACTAATAACTAACAACTAGAGTTTACTCTCTAAATCTTTTTAAAGAGTAGTAGACCAATCCCTAAACCGGACCAGGGAGGAAGATTAAAGGAGTGGGGAAGTGGGGGATTATAGAGTAGTTAAGAAGAAGGTCGAATTATAGAAGAGGTAGTAGGATTTATTTTTCCCTTAGCTTCTATGCTATTATTCAACGCAAAATGCTAGCTCTGTTAAGAGTTTTAGACCTAATACCAGGCAATTTTTTCGATAAAAAAAGCTTGAGTCAATATATAACCTATTGGATTTCGATGTAAGTATAGTCAACTAACTTTAGTAGATTTACTCAACAAGAATAAAAACTTAAATACATTATATGACCGGATTATATATATAGTTATTTAAAATAAGAGTGGAAAACTTTTTATGCTGAAACATAGTTATAGCAAGGAATACTTGTCTCAATCTAAATTTAAATAACTATAAGTAATAACTCATAACTGAAACTACTTCTATTCTAATAACTGTTTAAGCTTTTGTTGCTCCCAAAGTAACTGATATAAACCTGGTTTATCTACTAACTCTGCATGATTTCCTACTTGAATAATTTTCCCTTTATCCATCACAAAAATTCTATCAGCAGTAGCAGCAGCAGAAATTTGATGGGAAATAAAAATTACAGTTTTCTTTTTAGTTCCTGTTGATAAATTTTGCAAGATATTAGTTGCTGTCTGATTATCTACACTAGAAAGTGCGTCATCTAAAATCAATATTGGTGCATCAACTAATAAAGCTCTTGCTAATGCTGTTCTCTGTCTTTGTCCCCCTGACAAAGTAATTCCTCTTTGTCCGACTATCGTTTCATATTGTTGGGGAAAATTGAGAATTTCTGTATGAACTTGTGCTTGTCTAGCAGCAAATTCTATTTCTTCTTGTTCTTTTAACGGGTCTCCATAACAGATATTATTTTTAATAGTTGTACTAAAGAGAAAACTTTCTTGGGGAACATAGGCGATCGCCTTACGTAAACTTTCTAATTTTAATTGAGTAACATCATAACCATCTATGAATAATTGGCCCACATCAATATTTAAAAGCCGAGGTAATATATTTGCTAAAGTTGATTTACCTGCATTAATAGGTCCAACAATAGCAATAGTTTCTCCTGGTTTAATCAGGAAATTAATGTTCTCTAAAGTCGGTGTTTTACTACCTGGATAAATATATGTTAATCCTTGGCTTTTTATCCAACCTTTTACTACTTGTGGAAAAACTAAAGGTAATTCATGGTCTTTAATTTTTGGTTCAACTGTTAGAATAGCTTCTATACGCTCAATACTTACTTTTCCTCTTTGATAAGCAGTAATGGTAAAACCTAGTAATGCAGTGGGGAAAACTAAACGCTCAACATAAAGAATTAAAGCTACAAAATTACCAACTGTTAATTCACCAGTTTCCAAGTAGTCTGACCCATTAAGCAGCAATATTAACAAGCTTGAACTTGCTAAACCAATGAGGAGAGGAAGAAGAATATTACGAGTTCTTGCTAAATCTAAATTAACATCTAAAAGTCGTTGATTATATTCACTAAAAGCTCGTTTTTCATTTTCTTCTTGAGCATATATTTTGATTAGAGAAATACCATTCATATCCTCTTGGATCAAATCACTTATATTAGAAAGTTCTTCTTGTACAGCTAATTGTTGATATTGCAGCTTATTGCTAAATATTTTTACCAGCATTAGCATTATAGGATAAACAGAAATTGCTAATAGAGTTAATCGCACATTAATAGAAAGCATAACTGGTATAGTTAAACCATAAGCAAAAATTGTATTAAAAATACTTAATACTGCAAAACCTAGTAGTCTACGGATATTATCAACATCACTTGTTGCACGGTTAATTAAATCTCCAATTCTATTATTACTAAAGTAAGATGGTTCTAATTTTAAAAATCGATTAAAAATCTTTTGTTTTAGGTAAAATTCTACCTGTCGCCCCACTCCAAATATGAGAATGCGGGAAAGTATTCTAATTATCCACATAATGGAGGCAAAAATTACAATTATCAGCACATAGTGTAAGAATTCACTAAATTTAGTTGCTACTTCCAAATCATCTATAGCTTGACTGATTAATTTAGGAATATAGATTCCTAAACTATTGACTATAAGTAGGGAGAAAATTCCTAATGAAGATCTTCGCCAATGAGGACTTAAGTAAGAGGCTAATTTTTGGAGTTGTAGTTGAGAAGATTGAGTCATAGTAGTAATGTTAGATTGTAGATAATGCTATAATTGTAAATACCTAGATAAGCAATATTTTGAGGTGTGAATCAACAAAAAGACAGTTATTTTTTTCTAAAACCAATCTGTATCAAGTAACGAGTCAAAGTATAACTACTAAATAATTTTTTTCTGAAATTAAACTCAAAATATTACTACAATTATCCTAATATATTAACTATAATATTCGACAAAACAGGATTAGCAAATATGAGCAAACTCTTTTCTCTTATATTAGAAGACGATGGCACTGTGAAGATTAAACCTACTAATCAATCAGGACCGCCAGGACCAAAAAATCCTCCTCCTGGACAGAGTTTTGTGATTTTCCTGTCAATTATAATTTTAGGTATTATCTTTATTGTTAATTTTTTAATTTCAGCTAATGTAGACAGCAGAAATGAAGAATCACCTGAACCTACTAATTCTCCAAATAATTCAACCGCTAAGTCTTCTAGTAGTTATGAGCAAGTAAGAATGTATTTTGAAGAATCTTAATATTAGTTGACAGTAAAATTTTCATTTTTATCCACTTAATTATCATCAAATAACCATACTAAATACAGTACAACATTATTAAAAATATACTGCTAAATTTGTTTGTAAATCTCTACTCACATACTTACATCCTGTCTATTATAATCCTAATAAAGCAAGCTTAATTTAAGACTTTAAGTAGGAAAAAGGAACATAAAAGAGATCTACAAATATACAAAAAAAAATTATATCCCTCAAAAAGTTTTTTTTAGTAGGGCATCAACTCAATTATTATGTAAGAAAAAAAATGGTGTAAGCATTCAGCTATCAGTAATAAGATGTCGCTTCTTTAGTGAGTAGATAAACAATATAAACTATACCATTTCTCAAAAACTTTTTATCTGTATCTTGAGTAGGAGAGTAGGGGAGTGGAGGATCAGTAAACATAAAAATGTAAACATAAAAATAATTAACATTAACTAGAGCGTTCATCCTATAAAAGGGTTATTCCCTTTGTGTAAATTATTGAATAACCGAAGTTTTACAAAAAGTAAGCATTAATGCATGAGAATTAATATGACACATTTTAGAAGCTGAAATCCAATCCTTGTGAAAATATCCCTTGTGTAAATATGGCATTTCCTTAATCTATAAGGTAAAGTTTTAGAGTTCCCCACCTTCTTAAAAAAGCTATCCTTCAGAAGGAGCTTCTGAAAACAGGGTACTAATCCCTTGCGGTGGAGAGAGAGCAGGAGAGAAATGAGAAAGAGTATAGTAGTTAGGCAGAGTACTCTAAGTACTCAAAAAAATGAATTATTCAATACACTTTTTCTCCGACAAAAACCTCTTAAATACTTGTGTATAACTTCTATATTTTGTCAAGTTTTATGTTAAGAAAGATGCTTACAAAGCATAGCTAAATATTGGGTATAGCCTTCAATATCCCCCTTGAAAAGGGGATAATGGGAGATGGTAAATATACTTAATAACTATGGGAATTACTATGATTCTGTATACATGTTTAAGATTTAATTCTGGATAAATCAATAACATCCCGGCCTTAAGGGCAGGGACTTAAATAAAACTTTTGCCTAGGACTTGCTAAAAAAGTATTTTTAAAGATTAGGGGAGTAGGAGAGTAGGGGGATGGGGCAGTAGAGAGTAGTCAGGAGGAACAGGGAATTTTATAGAAGAGGTAGTTTGATATATTGATCCTTGCTGCTCTCTGCCATGGGAACGCCCAAAATACTAATATGGGTGAGCTTGAATAACCGAAAAATAGGCACTTTTTCACAAACATAAAAAGACTAAAACTTTTATGTATCAATACTTTTATATTTAACTAGCAAGCCCTACCTAAAACAATCAAGCAATAGCTAATAGCTGAGAGCTAAATACTTACAAATAGTCATTTAGAAACTAGGAGCTAACCAACCACGCAAGAAGTAATAGAACAATACCAAATATTCCTCCCAAACGTCAGTAGTTAAGACAAGTGCTTCTGTATTAGGAAGAAAATCTGCTAATACAAAACGATAGGAAGAATCTGCATAAGGATTCACAGTATTAAAATCTGTGGGAGCTGGAATAGTCTTAATACCTAGGTCAGTAAAAGTTAAACTTGCACGACGAATTCTAATAGCAGAAGTAACAAGAATAACTGTAGGTTCTAAACCTTTTTCTTCTAATATTTCATAAGTTTCAATAGCACTTTCACGTACCGTCGAGCTATTTGGTTCAATAATAATAGCAGTTTCTGGAACATTTAATAAGACTAAAACTCTTTTGATATCTTCAGCTTCAACTGTATTAAGATCTTCTCCAATTCTGGGACCAGCACTAACAATAATGTAAGGAGCTAACCCTTTTTTATATAACTCAGCAGCATAGATAATTCGCTCTGAAGTTTTTGTTAGTTGAACTTGTATTCTATCAGGTATTATTGGTTGAGTTGTTCCTTGACCTAATAATACAATTGCATCTGCTGTTTCATCACAACAAGCTGATACAGAAACAACCTCTATTGCATCTTCTTCTGCTTGTTGAGCTGCCCACACAGCAAATACTGGTGCACTAGAGATTATCAGAACTATTAATGCTGTAATAATCAGTGCTGGCGCCGGATTTTTTATGCCTCCACCCGATATTAAAGTAGTGGCATAAAGCAACAATATAATCGCAAAACCAAGTGGTTTAAAAGCAAAAGCTAGAAACCTAAAAACAGCAGCTCCCACAGGACTCTCTGGGGCATAAAATGCCAGTATTAACAGAATAACTGAAAATACCATTAACAACTTAAAAATTAAGTTTCTCTTATCACCACCTGAATTGTCCCAAAGTGATTTAGTGATACAAACTAATAGTATACAAAATACTATTCTTGTTAAAATTATTAGCATAATTTTTTGATTTTTGTCATGAGAAAATTGGGATTTTTTGCGTACTTAACTTACTTCTTTGATATATAGCAATCAGATAAAACGGTTACCAAAATTAAAAAACTAGAAATCCACTTCCGTTACTATTGCTCCAAACCCCCATCCCAAAAAGCGACAAGATTTTGGACAAGATAAAAATTGGATTGCTATCCCATTGCTCGTGCATAAACAAGACTTACGCCGTACAGCTATATATAGTGTATTTTTTGTTATTGTTTGTTTCATATATTTACACTACTATTAGTACTTTTGCGTAAGTCCTGATCAAAATAAAAATCAACTGGTTTTAGCCATACTGCAGTTAATAATTAATTGTTTCTGACACAATTTCGATTACTTTAACACGGACATAAGGTTTATTATCACCCGCAATTAAAGTTCAAGAAAGGGTTAGTATATTTGTCACCTGAATCATTTTCTTTACAGTTACTTGATAAACTTGCCACTTTTCTTGATTGCGCCAATCTTCTTTAGTAAGTTTATACTACTTAAGTTACTCATTTTGTCCCATGGGAATTATTTCATACTATTTCCCAAAAACTTTTCTACCTGTATCTTGAATAGAGAAGTGGGGGAGTAGGGCGGTGGAAGAGAGGTAAAGGTAATAATAATTAACATTAACTTAGCTAAAGGGAGGAAAAAGATCATTCCTTTTGTGTTAATTCTTTAATAACTGAAGTTTTACCTAAGTGTACCATTAATGCACAGGAATTGGTATTATACTGCTTCTCAAAAGTTATGCTATGCTTATAGGGTGGTCAAAATAATTAGAAAAATCACATGAGTTTAGTTGAAATAGCACTATATTAATAAATATAGTAATTTAATTTAAGAATGAAACACTTTTTCGATTGAAATCCTTTCATAGCAGAAAAAACTTGTCTCAAATTCAAGTGAAACAATTATAGTATTTACAAATAGAAAACTTAAGTGTAGCAAAGTTTTTAAGAATTGGTATTAGTTGTTCTTCCTGGCTAATATAGCCGTTCGCACTGTTATATAGTGCACCCACGGGGGCAATATGCCCGCACTACATAATTTTAACCATTTACCCCGTATATCATTTGCTCGAAATCTGCTGTATATAACCAATCAGTTTATTATAGTCAAGGACCCAACACTAACAGAATAGTGAAGATCTCCAGTAACTATTTAAGATGAATAAGAAATTTTATATATAATGAATAAGAAATTTTATATATAA
>JAKQYE010000067.1:18466-26793 GCA_023356605.1 Trichodesmium sp. MAG_R02
ATGAATAAGAAATTTTATATATAATGAATAAGAAATTTTATATATAAACTGAATCTTTATGGGACCTGCTGTCAATTTTCCTACTGAACCAAAGATACCAGAAAAATTGCCAGTGATAGAAACTACTAATTTAGGCAAATTGTACCGCACTGGCTTTTGGATGAATCGAAAAATAGAGTCTCTAAAAAACTGTAATTTGACAGTTTATCGAGGGGAAACTTTTGGACTTTTGGGACAGAATGGTGCAGGTAAAACGACCCTACTCAAAACTTTACTGGGAATTGTACGCCCTACCTCTGGAGCGGGAATTTTATTAGGGCAACCTATAGGCGATCGCTCAATTAAAGAAAAAATTGGCTACTTACCAGAAAATCCTTATTTTTATGACTACTTAACTGGATGGGAATTCCTGGAGTTTGTAGCAGGATTATTTGAAATATCTAAATCAATACAAAAACAAAGAATTTCAGATTTACTTGACTTAGTTGGGTTATCCAAATCAACAGCCATTAAAAAGCAACTACGTCAATACTCTAAAGGGATGTTGCAAAGAGTTGGTATGGCCCAAGCATTGATTAATGATCCAGAATTAGTCTTTTTAGATGAACCTATGTCAGGTTTAGATCCAATGGGACGTTATCAAATCAGAGAAATTATTGTCTCCCTTAAAGAACAGGGAAAGACCATTTTTTTTAATAGTCATGTTCTATCAGATGTGGAAAAAATTTGCGATAGGATAGCTATTCTTGTAGAAGGAGAATTAATTTGTATAGGTACTTTGGATGAAATACTAGGCACACACAATACCTATTATGTTAAGGGTAAAAGTGGTAATTTTCAGGTACTTAAACAATGGATACCAGATTTAGAATTTGACAATAATTTTTGGCATGGTCATTTACAGGGAGACCCTCAAGAATTTTTAGTTAGTTTGGGATTAATGAAAGCTAGACTAATTACCATGAATATAGAAAGGGTTAGTCTGGAAGAATATTTTATGGAGCAACTCCGAGAACGGGGAATTTTTTCTACTAATTAGGGTTGGCTCAATAAATATAGAATCCTGATCATCACTTTAATTAATACTAAAACTGGAAGAAAGTGCTAAAAAATCACTACATTAATATGGCACTAACTCTGCATTTTTCCTCACCTGAAGCCGGAAAAATGTCGAAAAATTCACAGTAAAACTGTTCCCCGTTCTCTTCCTTCACTCTTCAACTTTTTTAGGAGTAGGGTATCCACCCCTAACATCTTCCAGGAGGAGAAATCGGGAGATTGCATGGAACGTCCTTACAATAGATAAATAAAACTTAACTTGACTTAATAGTCTTTGTCAAAAAATTGATGCAGCTTTCGAGGAACTTTTTTAAAGTTACATAATGACATATTAGTAGCTTTAAAAAGGTTTATTAAGGTTTCTGGTCAACTATTACTTCTCTAAGTAGTTGCGGATAAAAAGGCGCTCACTATATTTACTTTTGTACACCATCCCTCAGCTCCAACCTAAAGTGGATTTGAGGTTAATTTACATTTTGTTATATAGGGACAGATTTTAACGCCTATCTATTTAGTTAAGCATACAATCCTTCTGGCCTGCTAAGAAAAAGACGCACTTTAAATGCATCTGAGCTGAAATGACGTTAGCCTTTTACACTGTCGCCGAAATGAAACTCTGGGGGACATGAATGGGTAGGATCCTGTAGAGAAGCATTTAAGCACTAAAAACCCATTCCGAGATTACTTTTAACTTTATTACTTTTCTGTAGTACGATACTACTGGATTAGTTTTTGTAACTTTGATTTATGCTCTGGGCAAAAAGAAACTACACCTGTGGCTATGACTTTACCTGTATAAAGAGCTGCTATTTGTAATTGTTCTTGTTTTAAACCTGACTGAAGTAGTGATACGGCTGCTTGGGCGGAAAATTCTTCAACAGAAACACCTTTTTGCAAAGAGCTACAAGCATTACGAGCTAATTCTAATGCTTTCTCCTGCCCCATAGTACTATATATTTCTGCCTCTGCTGGAGTTAATGAACTTTTTAATAAGTTTTCAAATGATTCTGCTTTAGCAGGTAATGGTAATAATATATTTAATATTACGGTTATGCTAATAGTTAAACTTTGATCTATTTTGTTCTTTTTTCTCATACAATAATCTCAAAAAGGATAGATTTTTAAAGAGAATGTCAAAAGTCAATTTTAGGACTTTTGACTTGAAAATGGTTTTAAACTATTAACTTATAAGGTATCTATAAAATAAATCTTAATATCTGTTCAAAACTTCCACTTCAGTGGGTTACGAGGAATCTCAGATGTGATCAAGTTTTAGGGGCGAATCTCCAAAATTACCCACTCTACCAGGATTTAATATTTTATTTACAGATACCCTCTTAACTAAAGAGATACATTTTTTAAATGACTGCGAGGATCAAAAGTACGATTAGCTTTGATTTTCTCATAACATTCTTTTTCTAAAGAAGTAATATTTTTGGGAGCAGTAATAATAATTTTTACTAATTGGTCAGTACGTTCCTCTGACTTAGGTTTGGGCCATCCCTTACCCCGTAACCGCAAAGACTGACCAGAACGAATACCTGCAGGAACATTAATATTAACAATTCCATCAGGAGTTGGCACTTCAATAGAGGTACCCAATACTGCTTCGTCGGGAGTTATTGGTACTTCACAAAGTAGATTATCTCCCTCAAACTGGTAAAAAGAGTGAGACTTAATTTCTACATTTAAATACAAATCTCCCCTTTGTTGAGTATTTTGGTCTAGTTGACCTCGACCTTTAACTCTTATTTTACTTCCTGACTTTACTCCAGGGGGAATTAAAACCTCTCCACTACCCACACGTTTTTGTGTTCCCCGAAAAGCTTCTGCAAAAGTCAGAGTAATTTCAGCTTCTAAATTTAGGGAGGTTGGCCACTTAGGACTATTAAAACCAGAAGGACCATAAAATCCATCATTAAACCCCCCTGGCCAACCTGTATTTTTGTTGTAGGTGTTAGTTTTTTTTCTGCCACTATTATTACCTCCAGGGCTACTATTACGCCCCAATAAGGTACTAATAAAATCTTCAAAGCTGGCATACTGACTAAAGTCAAATTCACTAAAATCCATGGTACTGCCACTACTTCCGCCAGGCCACCCACCACCAGCAGAGCCTACCTGTTTCCAGTACTGGCCAAATTGATCATATTTTTTGCGTTTTTCTGGATCTGATAAAACCTCATAAGCTTCATTCACTTCTTTGAAACGAGCTTCAGCTTTGCGATCGCCAGGATTCATATCTGGGTGATACTTCCGAGCTAACTTACGATAAACTCTCTTTATTTCTTCTCCACTAACACCTTTGCTTAAACCTAAGATTGAGTAATAATCTTTAAAATCAGTTTTCGCCATTTATTTTTCTCCTTATATTAATATTTTTGAGCAACTACTTAATGTTAATATATAATTATTTTTAAGTTGAATAATGAGCTAGGATTGACATTTGATATATGAACATAAATTAAATATTTTGAGGAAATATCTGTAGTGAATATTGGCAAAGTAGAAGGTAATAAGATAGTCTTGAGTAGTAGAAAAAAATGACACTCTAAGAACGAACTGATTTGTAAATACTATATTGACAGCACTATTATTAAATACCATTACAAAAATATTTACCTACCCTAGTTTTATATAAGGTATATAGTATAGGTATTGGTCTTGACCAAATACGCAATTAATTATGTGTACTTGCTTAAGTTACTGGGCAATGTGTATACCCCTACGGGCAAGTCAACATTTAAAATTCAAAATTTCAAAGTAATTTCTGATTAATGTTTGTGATTTATCAATCTCCTAACCTAAATTGATAGTGGTATAATATCAATCATTACAGTGCAATGTTTATATAGCAATCCTAAATCATTTGTAAAATCACGGGACTGCTTAAATAATACCTTTAAGTGCTGTTACTTTTGCCTCCTATCTTCTCCCTTAAACTAGCTTATTTTTGACTATTGATATGATTTATGCAGAACCAATATACCGAGTAGGGGTTAACGGCCTTTAAGCCCTAAAGATGGGGTATATTTTCATATTTTGGTAAACTCCTGTATTGAGACAGGATTGCTATACTTTCTCATATATGAGTTGATTTTAATCAAGACATTGAGGTTGACTAGACTTTTTATCTAAAAAACTACTACCTAATATTTGATATTAGTAAGTAATATAGGGTAGTCTATATAATGGTTTAGTTCCTTTATTTAATCTATCAAAGGTTAACATTTAATCAAGTTCGGTTTTTCCTGAAAGACTAATAGCAATTGCCGTACACAATTTTTGGGTTATCAATAACCAGGTTGTTTGTTTCCCTAATTTTATATTCTATATCAATAATTATAACTATTCAAAAATACCAATTTTGTAACAGGGGAGTAATGGTTTGACAACCTGTGATATTTATGACTCAAAATTCAGTCATAAGTATCATTTAATTTAGTCTAGATAAAGATATTTTTTTTGCTAATAAATAATGACGAATATTTAGATTAAAATATCATTGATGTAGTAATTATAGTCCTTTTAAATAAGAATGAAACATTTTTTTTTGATAAAATACTTTCATAGCAAGAAAAACTTGTCTCAATTCTATTGTGAAACGACTATAGTACTAATTCGTTGAAGTTCATCCAATCTTTCTTCAGGACTTGGAGGAGCGTCTGTTAACTAGCGCATTATTTTCATTATTACTTGTTCTAATACTTAGTGCTGTCGTTATTTATTTCTTTCGGATCATAATTTTAATGGTTTGTCAAGCTATAAACCAGTTATAATTTTTCTGCAAATCCATTCTAAAAGTGTTCGGAATTGTCTCCAGTCATATTTCTGATATTGCTTTAGATAATTTCCAATTTTTTATCATACCAGATACCCTTAAATCTTCTAAAACAATTATTTGGTTTTCACAAATTATTTCAGTAGATAATTTATGTAGAAAATTTGTTTTTATATCCTTTAGTTTAGCATGAAACTTAGCAACTATAACTCGTGCTTTTTTGTATCAGTATAACCCTCTAGGTTTTTTTAGTTCAAGACTTGTTTAACTTGGGATACTTATTAATCCTTTTCTTTAATGGTTTTGGCGCATCAATTTTTTTACCATATATAGCAATCCTAAATAAGTTGCGACAAATCAAAAAGTAAATAAAACTTTTAAAACTCTTACCTATTCTTTGTTCCCTGTGTTTTTTTCCCTAAAAACCAGTAGGATTTTTGCGCCCGATCACTCATAGAATTGCTATAGGGACATTGTATAACAAAAATGCGTTTCATGTCTCGTAGCGAAACGTCCCCACAGTAGCAAAAGTTTTAATTCCTAAATCTATTCCAACTGAATTATCAGCTTTTGGTAAAGTTTCTAGCTATATTTATACTACAAAACTTAAGAAATATCTGTTAGCTGAATCTTTAATTATTGTTACTAAAGAAGGTTGATTTGGTAATGGTATTGACCAGACAACTTTTAACTTTCCAATCTTAGCCAAATAAACTTTTTCTTCATATACTTTACAGCAGTTTTCATGTTGGTAGACCACAGTAGGGACGTTGCATGCAACGTCCCTACAAGGTTTTGGTTATGATGATGTAGTTTATCAATTTTAAAATCGCTATAAACCCTCTGGTGGGTAAACTTAGCAGTTTGTGCGTGACTTCCTAGTTTTGAACTTTGGAGGTAAAATATGTCTACCTTTTATCTTATCTAGGGACGTTGCATAAGGGGGTCCATACAAAGTAAAAAAAATTTGATAAGCTTGGGTATTACATCGTTCAAAGATTTCTGCAATGGTACCACTGAAACTCCTGATGACCATTCTTTGTTTTCAGTATTTTTAGCTTGAGTAATAAAAAGCTTTTGTAGTTCACAATTATTTGGTTTCTTTTATCCTAAGTTATATTTTTCACTCTATCAGCTAGACTATCATTCCAAACAACACGGAAACAACCATGGGCTCGCTTTGCTAATCGGTTTTTTTTCCTGGTGTTAGATATTAACGAAACTTCAATCTAGCCTTCATAATCTGAGTTTTCAACTATTAACATTCACTATAATATACTTCTTGAAAAAAAACAACTAAGAAGTCGCCCAAGAAGGGCGAGGCTTCAAACCTAATTTTTTTGGTTAAACTATCGCTGTACTTGCTGCCACAGTTGTAGTCAAAGCCTTTGAATTGCTTGATCACCATGATTTAGCACGGATAGCATCAGTAGAAATGAATTGACACTGAGGATATCTGGAGACTATTTTCATTGCTAGAGTAGATTTACCACTAGCTAGTAGTCTGATCAGAATAATTAGTCTGGTGATAGATTAGCAATTAGTATTTAGTGAGTAAGCAGTATTTAGTCATAACTACTAACCCACTGAACTACTAAGACTAAAAATATTGACTAAATCACTGTGCCATCCGGGATAATAGCATTTTTTAAGACAACAACAATACCACTACGAATAATAAACCCTTCCTCCTCACGTTGGGCTTCTTCTATTTTGTCCTTATTGATGATTTGAACATGGCGACCAATGTGAGCATTTTTATCAATAATTGCTCCACGAATTGTCGTTTCAGCACCAATGCCCAAAGGTACATGACCCTGTTGTAGGCCAGATTGACGTTCGGGAAGAGATTCATAGAAATCTGAACCCATCAACAGAGAATCTTCAATTATACAGTTAGCTTCTATGCGCGATCGCACTCCTAACACACAATGGTTAATCCGACATTTTTTAATAATGCAACCTTCTCCCACAATAGATTCTGTAATCTGGCACTCCAAAAGTTTGCTCGGAGGTAAGTAGCGGGAGCGAGTATAAATAGGAGCTTGTTCATTATAGAAGCTAAATGGTGGCTGAGGCTGTTGAGTCAAAGCCAAATTAGCCTCATAGAATGACCTGATAGTTCCGATGTCTTCCCAGTAACCTTGAAATGGATAAGCTTGAAGACTATAATCTTTAGCCGACTTTGGTAAAATTTCCTTACCAAAATCTGTATAGTCTGATTCTTCTATAAGTTTGATCATTACATCTTTATTAAAGATATAAATTCCCATAGAAGCAATATAAGGTTGTTTTTTAGCTATTTCTGGACGAATTCCTAGAACAGAAGTATCAACTGCCATAGCTTTGAGGGCATCGCCTTTAGGTTTTTCACTAAATTCAATAATCCGACCTGAGTTATCAATTTTCATTACGCCAAACTCGGAGGCCCGTGTTTCATCAATAGGCAAGACAGAAAGGGTGATATCTGCCTTAGTGTCAATATGGCGTTGGACAAAATTTCGGTAGTCCATACGGTAGAGATGGTCTCCAGAGAGAATTAGGTAATAATCAATATCCCACTCTTTGAATAACCATATGTATTTACGAACAGCATCTGCTGTTCCTTGAAACCACTCTGGATTATCTTTAGTTTGTTGAGCTGCCAGAACTTCGACAAAACCATCACTGAAACCTGGGAAGTTATAAGCACGAGTGATATGGCGGTTTAGAGAAGCTGAGTTGAATTGGGTCAGAACATAAATTTTCTGAATTTCTGAGTTTATGCAATTACTTATAGGAATATCTATCAAACGATATTTAGCTGCTAGGGGCACTGCAGGCTTGGCCCGTAGTTTTGTTAAGGGATATAGACGGGTACCTGCCCCACCGCCTAGAATTATACTTAGTACGTTTTTCACGGTTAAACCTCACTGCCAACAACATTCACATTCTAAGTGTCCAACGGTTGGGTATCGTTGACAAGGGGGTAAATATAGGAGAAGTCGTAAGTGGGAGGGAATGGCCATTTACCACTATATTTTTGTTGTGACTGAATTTGAGAAGAGCAAGAATGTCCGTGCTAGGGATGGGAACTGCTGTATTTTTTAGATATGTAGGATTTAGGCATTACCACTATATATAGTGTATTTTTGGTAATTATTTCAGATATTTCTGGTACGGTTAGTGTCTTTTTCAATTATTAGATATAAATGATGATTCAATAATTGTTTGTGAACATAAGGCTCGGCTAACTGGAGTAGGATTTAACTACTCAAAACTGTTATGAAATCAACAATATAAAGATATTGAAGTTGTTAATTTAGCGTCGAAAAAAAGTCGGAAATATCTTAGAGGTAATATTAATTTCCATAACAAGAGTTTATATAGTAGAAATAGTTTCCGAGTAGACTAAATAAAAAAAGTGAAGTTTCAGAGTTTTTAGCTTATGTGGATTTAGGGTTAGATAATTTAGCAGTTATTACTTAAAATAAGTTAATATTTTTAC
>JAKQYE010000068.1 GCA_023356605.1 Trichodesmium sp. MAG_R02
AGAGACGATCGCCTTTTAGTATACAAACTTAGGAAGGTACCCCATATATAGCTTACTGTCAGATTTAGTTGTCAATACTGTCATCAGTCGTTTTTTTAGATAGATCAGTACTTACCCATAATAGCCATATCTAGTAGGAGCATCAGGCATTAGCCCCTACAGAATAATTAGATTTATTCCGAATAAACTCTTATCTATCAGGACTTATACACAGGCAGAACCTGAAGGTGAGGACAAATGCAAGCAAGCCCCTACATAGGTTTGACATAGGTCAAGCCTGGGTAAGTCCTGATATTTACAGCAGTTTTCATATTGGTAGACCACAGTAGGGACCTTGCATGCAACATCCCTACAAGGTTTTGGTTATGGCGATGTAGTTCATCAATTTAAAAAGCGCTATAATACTGAACAAAACCGATGCTACCGGATTCGATATCATAAATCAGAAGTCATTAATTAGCAACAAATCAACAACTGTTAGTAATCTTTAGATGATTTATGCTCTTACTCCTCTGCTAAGTATTGTTCATCCACATCTGCTATTACAGAAATTTTCACGTTGCAGAACTACATTCAAAAAATAATAACCCGCTCTAGGCTCCACCTTGTGATCTACTAATCAGAAAAAGCACAGTAGGCAGATAGGAAAAACCAGCCAAATTCAGCCTTCTAGCCCTTTCTTCCTGTCTGCACAAGTGCTTAGTGCCCACCCCTTTCCTTCCAGCAAAGTGTAAGCATTTAGCCAGAATACTCAAGCTGGATAAATACGCAAACGTCGGTTAGGTTCATCTCCAAAACTAGCAGACTTCAAGTGATAATGCTCAACCAACTCATGCTGCATTTTACGAACTTTCGGAGACCGTGGCAAAAGTTCAACAGGTTGCCCCTTCGGAATCACAATTTGCTCTACCGCTAACCGTGTTTCCTCCAACGCCTCCATCTCATCTTCTGAAGCTGAAGCAGCAAACAAATTCAGATCAGCAAACTCAGGAGTAGCAGGATCTTCCATATCCAATAACCGCCGCAATGCTTTAGCAATTTGAGGCAAACTGCTATTCTTAATCACATGAATAGGCACATTACGAGTTTTAGCTGCATGACGTAACTTAGATTGTTTCCGAGTGTGCGATCGCAAAGCCAAAACCACATCCGCACTATCAATATCCTTAGTCAAAACCACAGGCAAACCCAAAGTAGTAATCACCTGCTCCATTTGATGCCGTGGAATAGCATAAGGATAGATGTGCAAAGGCAAATCTTCACCATTCGGCCCGACATTTTTAGCCTCCCAACGACCTCCAGCATCATGAGAAAACATCCCATTACCAGAGAAAGACTCATCCAACAACTCTTCAAAAGACTTGGCCTCAGCAAACTCCAAAGGTTGACTAATTTTACCCGTATTCGGCAACGGCATCATATAACCAGAATCCCGAAAACTACCACCCGAAGTCAACATTTCCCCCGACTTTCCGAGTAATCCCCCTGCATTACGATTAACACCCAGACCCAATCCAGCCGGACCACTAAACTCTCGCTTAATTTTAACCTCACCACTATCATCCATAGTCCTCACCTCTGGATTAGGTTTTTTCCCTCGCAGCAAAGCATCAACAGTATCAGCAACCTGCTCATGAACCACCCAACGATGCCTTTCCAACATCTCTATAGCAATTTCAAAAGTTGGCGGTGCTTTACGTTCCAAAACAGTCTTTTGAGAACCCCGCCGTCGAGCCTCATCATCTCCCAAAGTTACAGCCTGAATACCCCCAATCAAATCAGACAAAGTGGGATTTTTAACCAAATTTTCAATTTGATTTCCATGAGCAGTACCCACTAATTGCACACCACGTTCTGCAATCGTTCTTGCTGCTAGAGCTTCCAATTCCGTACCAATCTCATCAATCACAATCACCTCTGGCATATGATTTTCTACTGCCTCAATCATTACTTTATGCTGTTGTTCTGGACTAGCAACCTGCATCCTGCGAGCACGACCAATAGCAGGGTGAGGAACATCCCCATCTCCAGCAATTTCATTAGAAGTATCAATAATTACGACCCGTTTTTCTAGTTCATCAGCAAGCACCCGTGCAATTTCTCGTAGTGCCGTTGTTTTTCCTACACCGGGGCGACCAAGCATTAAAATTGACCTTCCCGTTTCAACTAATTCACGAATCATAGCAATTGTGCCAAAAACCGCCCGCCCCACTCGGCAAGTTAAACCAATAACTTCT
This sequence comes from Trichodesmium sp. MAG_R02, assembly GCA_023356605.1. GTDB lineage: Bacteria > Cyanobacteriota > Cyanobacteriia > Cyanobacteriales > Microcoleaceae > Trichodesmium. The sequence continues at coordinate 2,238 of JAKQYE010000068.1, forward strand.
CCTGTGCGATTACGCATAGCACTAATCCGATGTAGTGTCTTTTCAATACCAGCCCGATTATCACCACTAAAAGTACCAATTCGTTCTATAGAATAACTTAGGTCTTTTCTCGATACAGGAATTTCCCCCATATATTCAACGTGGGATGGAAAACGAGCCTCTGGGAGACGACCCAAATCCATCACAATTTCAATCAGATGATTTCGCTCTTGATGCTCCTGTAAAGGCCGTCTGATTTGATCGGGCACAATTTCTAATAGTCTATAAAGGTCGTCTGTAATGTGCATTCTTTGTTTCGAGTGATTTTATCTACATGGGTGAAAAAATATCAATGAGAGGCAAAAACTGAAACCTTAGTTGATTAAAGCTCACATTAAGGAAGTACCCAGCAATCAGCAATAGGAAGTTGAGAAGGAGATTTTCACCCAATCTAAAAAAGCTGATAGCCAGTTAATTTAGACTCTTGCCTATCTAGAATCTTTTAATTTGGGAAACGAGAGAACTAGCTGAATTAACAGCCTCCCAAAGAACTTCTGGTACAGTTTCTAGCTTTGTTAATTGAGAGTTTTGACTCTGGTTTTGATTAATATCTTTTGTATTGACACCAGTTGTGTCATAAGCAAACTCAATTGCCTCTAGTTGTGATTTATGCATTTTTTCTAATTTTTCCAAAATTGGTGATAATAGAACACGAGCATAGCTACCATAAGCTACACCAGCAATAAATTTATTTTCAGAAATGGGAGTATTGAAATTCTTGATGTAATTTTTATCTTGTTCCAGATTCTTATTTGCTAGCAAACCCAGAGCCATTAATTTAACTACGGTAGAATTATTTGTACCACCTGCTAGTTGTACATACCCTGGTAATCCTGCATCTAGCACTTTTTGACTCAATTTAATTGTAGCTGCGGTAGTACCGGCACCAATATCTCCACTCATCGGTTTACCATCAGTTTGCCAGATTAGACTACAAGGAAGAGGAGAAATAATTTCATACAAACTCTGTAGATATTCTATTAAGCCCTCGCCATCTTGACAACTAATAGCAATTAGTTTTAATTGATTTACCCAAGGCTTTATACTTTTCCAAAGTCGCTGAAAATCACTTTCTCTTCCTATTTGAGAATGAATCTCTATCGCATCTACACCAGTCTGTAATACTAACGATGCAATTGAACTAGGAGTAGATACATAAGAACGAGCTTGTATTAGTTGATTTGGACATATAGACAAACATCTGCCACAACCGTAGCATAGTTCATCCATAACCCCTGAGTAATCATCAGATACAGCGCTATCTTTTTCTGAAAAAACTATAGCTTCTGCCGGACATACCTTCTCACAAGGTCGCCAACATCCCGTAGGGCAAATGGTAGGGTCAAACTCAGCTTTCCGAAAATGAGGATCTTCTCCATCATTAATGCTGGCCATTATAAATGGCCTTCCTTGGTAGCCAAATTCCTGATTTTTGGCCCAATAGTTGAGCTGAGATGCGACTTGTACTGCTTCTTTCGCCGCAGCGATAGTCGCCTGGTCTGCCGCCACATCAATACAGTCTGCACCGGCCAGAGTATAAGCTAATGTTAAATTTCTTACCGTTGGCAGGTGTTGAAAGCTTGCCCCACAGATTAATTTAAACCAGTGGCCTTCTTTTAAGGAATTTAAAGGATAGTAGCGTTTTCTCACGCTTAATATAGTAGTCTTTAGCTAAAAAAAACTCGAGGTAAAAAGGTGAAATACTCCAATAAAGCTGTGTTATAATCACGCCTTATTGTTTCACCCTCCCTATGCCTCACTAGACAAATTATAATTGGACTTATCTAGTATTTCTAAGTTGTTTCCAACTTCTATCAATAGCATAGATGGAACCTATTCAGCTACCTTGCTTACCAATTCCGATCTATGTTCTGCTTTATGTTTCGATTGGCAGATTAACTTTAGCTCATATCTCCAAAAGTTTTATCTGGGAAAACTCTTAGAGAGGAACCAAAGTATCTTGGAGTGGTGTCCAACGAAAGTAGCGATCGCCACCCATTTCTACTATGACTTTGACTCGTGGTTCCGACTTAGGTAGGACAGTTAAATACTCAATTTCTTGACTAGATAGAATCTGACCCTCTATAATCCATAGAACCAAGCCTTTAGCTTTGGGTGGTAGATGTTCCAGCTTATAGCTCACAATTGGTGGCACATAATAGACATACCCAACCGCTGCACCATTACCCACAGTTTTTTTGCCCAAGTGAGGAGGCCTAACTCCATGTACCCCCGTGAGATACATGGCCAGATCTCCTAGTCCTCTGGCAGTAATATTGTCACTTACATACCCAGATGCCCTTAACCGACGTTGATAACGCCCTTCAAATCCCCCTTCCAAAGGAACATAAACCGCCAAAGATCCAGACTTCTCTAGATCTCGAATCATTCCTCGACCGGTTGTAATCAGTGCCATGCTAAATCTTGTCCCTAATTCTTTGATCCTAGCTGATTATATCTGGTGTATATTATAGTTCCTTAAAGCTAATATACTTGTACTTCTAAGCACTTCAAAAAAAAATGTTCTAACCTCTAGACAACTCTTAGTAAATACTGTACAATAATATATTGTTGCTAAGAATAAGGTTTATCAGACCTTAAAACCATTAGCCACTCTACTCTAGTCTAAAAAGTGAAGATAAAATTAATTTCTATTAAGCAGTTGATTTAATCTCCAAAGCCTATAGACTAAGAGAATCCTACATCTATAGGATTAAGATAGTTGATTATTTGTTAGCGTTTGTTAAAGAGGCTGTTAGAACTTAGTATGAAGGGAATCTTAACCCGTCCTGAACTACATGTGTAATCAGTTAAATACTAAAAGCTGATAGTTTGTTGACAAATAATACAAGGGATACTGAGTAGCAAGCTACTCAAGTCTTGGCAATCATATAGTCATAGATAAATTAAGTAAAAACTGAAGAATAGTAGTACAAGAAGTAGGGAATTATTGTCTTAAGAAAACGATAAATGTCTATACTGTTAGGTGCTGGCTCCAGAATTTATATATATCGTAGATATGTGTAATATTCGAGAGAAAAGTTTAGGTTAAAACCTAACTAATTAGGAAAAATGCAGATAAAGTGCTGACTGTATTTTTTAGAGGTACGGGTATTACTGTTTAATATATTTTTTTTGTACATATATTACTTTCCCGTATTTCAAACAGTTTGATAGACTTAGTCTGGAAATACAATTCAAATTTAATGACTTATTCATTAGCTTTGAGTAGGAAGGATAAACCCTGCAACTAAAGATTTAACTCCCTCGGCTGGAAGTCCTGCCCTCTTTGCTCAGGAGAGCGCCTGGGCTAGAGCTGGTTGTTATATGTGTTGTTCACCTTGATTTTCTATCATTGCTGTTAAAAATTCTATATACAGTCATTATAATTACGGATTTATAGATCAAGGTAGATAAAGGGAGAGGGTGTCACCTTACCCCAAAGCTACAGTTAGGGCTTCCCCAGCTGAAGGATTCAGCGTTGTTGCCTAAGCGCCACTTCGGGAATATATCGAACTTTGATCATGTTTATAAACTGAGGACCCTGTTCCAAACTAAATATAAATATTTTTGCTCCTGGGCTAGCATTTTCATTCTCTAGAGCAACCATTAGACCATCTGAGAGTGAATCTCGGAGGGCAAGTGCGCGAGAAACAGAAATCCTATATCAGCAATGTCAGGGAATTATCCCCTGTCTTATAGGCCAGCTTCGGGAGAATCTAAATTAAATTAATAAGTGTTGTTGTAGTGGACAAATAAATAAAGGAGAGCGACAGTGGTGGTTGGTATCCTTGGCACAAAACTAGGCATGACACAAGTATTTGAAGCTGAAACTGGAGTAGCAATCCCTGTAACAGTAGTTCAAGCTGGTCCATGTGTAGTCACCCAGATCAAAACAGAACAAACAGATGGTTATACTGCAGTTCAAATAGGATATGGTGAAGCCAAAAATAAGACTCGTCAACTAAATACAAAAGAACCAAAGGAAGTTAATAGGTACTTAACCAATGCTCAACAAGGGCACTTGGTTAAATCAGGCGGTACTCCTTTACGTCATCTGCGAGAATACAGAGTAGATGATACAGGTAACTTTGAATTAGGCCAACAAATAAAAGTTAATTTATTTGAAGCAGGTCAACTAGTTGATATCACAGGAAAAAGTATAGGAAAAGGGTTTGCTGGTTATCAAAAACGTCATAACTTTAGACGTGGACCAATGGCACATGGTTCCAAAAACCATCGTTTACCAGGTTCCACAGGCCCCGGAACAACTCCAGGGCGTGTCTATCCAGGAAAGAAAATGGCAGGACATTTAGGAAATGTGCGAGTCACTACTAGAAAACTCAAGATAGTGAGAATAGATGCCGAACGAAACCTATTACTAATAAAAGGTACTATTCCTGGAAAATCAGGCACACTAATAAGTATTGCACCAGCAAAAATAGTAGGTCAAAAATAGAGAAAATTTTTGAGAGAATAAAGATGGTTGATTGTGTCATAAAAAACTGGCAAGGTGAAGAAGTAGGACAAGCAACTCTCAACTTACGAGTAGCTAAGGAAGAAAGTGCCAAACATATTGTTCACAGGTCCTTAAGACTGCAAATGGCCAATAACCGCCAGGGAACAGCTAGTACTAAAACTAGATCGGAAGTTAGAGGTGGTGGTCGTAAACCTTGGCGACAAAAAGGAACAGGTAGAGCTAGAGCAGGTTCAATTCGTTCTCCCCTATGGCGTGGTGGTGGTGTAATTTTTGGTCCAAAACCGAGAGACTATTCTCATAAAATGAACCGAAAGGAAAAACGTCTAGCACTTAGCACAGCCTTCCAAAGTCGCTCAGAAGACTTGACAGTTATAGAAGACTTTGCCGAACAATTTGTTAAACCAAGAACTAAAGAATTAGTGCAAGCGATCGCTCGCTGGGGGGTAGATACAGAAGCGAAAATTCTGTTAGTTTTGCCAGAGAAACAAGAGAACGTTTATTTGTCAGGTCGTAACATTGCGAAGCTTAAAATCCTTCTAGCCAATAATTTGAACATTTACGATATTTTAGCAGCAGACAAAATCATCGCAACTGCAACAGCAGTTGCCAAAATTCAGGAGGTCTACGGGAATGAAACTTGATTCACGAGACTTAGTAGATATTATTAAAAACCCAGTTGTTACAGAAAAAGCTACTAGGTTAATGGAGCTAAATCAATATACATTTGATGTAGATCCAAGGGCCACCAAGCCAATGATCAAAGAAACAATTGAGCAAATATTTGAGGTCAAAGTAATAGGTATTAACACCCTAAATTTACCTAGAAAGAAACGTCGAGTTGGCAAGTATATAGGTTTCAAACCTCGATATAAAAGAGCTATTGTCACCCTAGAAGACGGGGAACCAATTCGGAAAGTTCTGTTCCCAGACCTCTAAAAAGATATCTCAACTCAATTTAAATTAATCTGTAAAATATCAAGTGAGATAGAGAAGAAATTATGGGTATTCGTTCCTACAGACCCTATACTCCAAGTACCCGAGAACATAGCGTTTCAGACTTTGCGGAGGTAACAAAATCCACACCAGAAAAAGCTCTGGTAGAATTTAGACATAGAAAAAAGGGTCGTAATAACCGTGGTGTAATTACCTGTCGTCATCGAGGTGGAGGTACTAAGAGACTATATCGTGTTATAGATTTCCATCGTAACAAACATAATATTCCAGCAAAAGTAGCAGCAATAGAATACGACCCTAACCGGAATGCCAGGATAGCACTCCTACATTATCAAGATGGAGAAAAGCGCTATATTCTTCATCCTATAGGATTAAAAGTTGGTACATTAATCACCTCTGGGGTCAATGTTCCACTAGAGATAGGCAACGCTTTACCTCTGAGTCAAATTCCTTTGGGTACAGACGTTCATAACATAGAACTAGTCCCTGGTAAAGGGGGACAAATGGTGCGTTCTGCTGGTGCTGTAGCTCAAGTAGTAGCAAAAGAAGGCGAGTATGTAACAATCAAACTTCCCTCTGGTGAAAGACGTAAAGTCAGATCAAGCTGCTACGCAACTTTAGGGCAAATAGGCAACATTGAGCACAGAAATATTAGTCTAGGTAAAGCAGGTCGTAATCGCTGGAAAGGTAAAAGGCCAACCGTTAGAGGTAGTGTAATGAACCCAGTCGATCACCCTCATGGTGGTGGTGAGGGTAGGGCACCAGTTGGTAGAAGTGGACCTGTTACCCCTTGGGGCAAACCAGCATTGGGTATGAAAACTCGCAAGAAGAAAAAACAGAGTGATACTTTAATCGTACAACGTCGACGTAAATCCTCAAAACGAGGCAAAGGTGGTCGTCAAAGCTAAAACCTACTTGTGGTTAAGGAAACGCTTATCATTCACTAAGATAATTTTTTTACTTGGGAGAAGGGGATTTTAATCCCTAGCTCTAAAGGCTGATAGCTAGATAGTTAAGTTCTCGAATTTTAATTGTATTAAACTAATCATAAATTCAATTATGTCTCGTTCATTAAAAAAAGGACCATTTATCGCAGATCATCTGTTAAAAAAAATAGAGGCTTTAAATGCTAAAAATGAAAAAAAGGTAGTTAAAACTTGGTCAAGAGCTTCAACTATTATTCCTGATATGGTCGGTCACACAATAGCAGTACATAATGGACGTCAGCACGTTCCTGTGTTCATATCAGATCAGATGGTAGGTCATAAATTGGGTGAATTTGCACCGACTAGAACATATCGGGGTCACGGTTCAGATAGGAAATCAAAAAGGTAAACAACAGGACTTACTCACCCAAGCAATAAATCCAGTTTATGGCCCTAATTTATCCCAGTTCGTATTAGATAGGAAATTTTGTCTGATCACCCTGTTTATACCTAAGTCCTGCACAACTTAAAATTGATAATTGGAGAGAGGTATGCCTATAGATACCAGTACAGAAGTAAAAGCAACAGCGCGTTACATCCGAATGTCTCCGTTTAAAGTACGGCGGGTGCTAGACCAAATTCGTGGCATTTCTTACCGGGAAGCATTAATCATCCTGGAATTTATGCCATACCGAGCTTGTCTTCCAATTCGGAAAGTACTACGTTCAGCAGCAGCAAATGCCGAGAATAACAAAGGAATAAATCCAGAAACCTTAGTTATATCCAAAGCTTTTGCCGACCAAGGACCTCGCTTGCCACGTTATCGACCCCGGGCTCAAGGTCGCGCTTACAAAATTCGTAAGCCTACTTGCCATATCACAGTGGCAGTTGCTTCTTTAGTTGATGATTGACTAAATTTTTTGGTCATGAATTCCCTCGATTAGATTAAAAAATTATTATATTAGGAGTAATGGGACAAAAAATACATCCAACGGGTTTTAGACTAGGTATTACTCAAGATCATCGTTCCTGTTGGTACGCTGATGCAAGGAACTATCCAGGTCTATTACAAGAAGACTACAAAATCCGTAATTATGTCAAGGAAACTCTTGCTAATGCAGGAATTTCTAAAATCAGGATTGAGAGAAAAGCAGAGCAGATTGATTTGGAAGTTAGTACAGCTAGACCAGGGGTAGTAGTCGGTCGAGGCGGTGCAGGAATAGATTCTTTGAGGGTAGGGCTACAAAAACTTTTGGGCAGCAACCGTCAAATCAGAATCAATGTTGTTGAAGTCACAAAAGTAGATACTGATGCTATGCTCATTGGTGAATACATTGCTCAACAACTAGAAAAGAGGGTTTCTTTTCGTCGGGTTGTACGTCAAGCCATAACTAGAGCTCAAAAAGCTGGTGTAGAGGGCATTAAGGTGCAAGTCAGTGGTAGGGTTAATGGAGCAGAAATTGCCCGTACTGAGGTAACCAGAGAGGGTAGTGTACCCTTACATACATTGAGAGCTGATATTGATTATGCCTATTGTACCGCTAAAACAATTTACGGTATCCTTGGTATTAAAGTTTGGATTTTCAAAGGAGAAATAATTCCAGGTCAAGAGGAAATTGCCAATGCTCAAGTAAATCAACCAAAACGTAGACAACAAAAACGTCGTCAACAATATGAAGATAGGTCTAACGAAGGGTGAATTTTACGGGAGTCAAAAGTTAAAAGTGATTCTTGATTGGCACTCAAGTCAAAAATAGGTCAAGAATAGCATCAAACGTATAAATTGTAATGGTTTAACACTTTCTGGAAATTATTAATCTTTGTGGCTACTGCCATAATAAACTTTTAACAAACTTTCTAGGAAAAGACCAAATCAAGAAGAAAACATTAGAATATGTTAAGTCCTAAAAGAACAAAATTCCGGAAACAGCAACGCGGACGGATGAGAGGTAATGCAAATAGTGGAAATAAAATTAGCTTTGGTCAATATGCACTTCAAGCATTAGAACCATCTTGGATTACTTCCCGTCAAATAGAAGCTGCTCGTCGTGCTATGACCCGTTACATCCGTAGGGGTGGGAAAATTTGGATTCGTGTATTTCCAGACAAACCAGTTACAATGCGAGCTGCAGAAACTCGTATGGGTTCTGGTAAAGGTGCCCCTGAATATTGGGTGGCAGTGGTTAAGCCGGGTCGTGTTATGTTTGAGTTGGGCGGAGTGGCGGAAGAAATAGCTCGTGAAGCCATGCGCTTGGCGTCATTTAAGTTGCCGATTAAGACAAAGTTTATTGTACGCGAGGAGGATTAATCTATGCCTTTCCCCAAAATAGCAGAAGTTAGGGAATTGAGTGATGAAGAACTTACTGCTGAAATAGTTAAGGTTAAACGAGAATTGTTTGATTTACGAATCCTCAAAGCTACAGGAAGAATAGAAAAAACACACCTATTCAAGCATAACCGCCATCGACTAGCTCAGTTATTAACAATAGAAAAAGAACGGCAACATGATCAAAAGGTAGAAACTGATACTGTTGTGGAAACACCAGAAAACACTGAGTAAAAATTAAAACTAAAGATTGTGTTGCAGTTACTAAAATATTAGTAAAATAAGAATTGTTAACGCTTTATGAAAATTTTATCCTTCAGGTAAAAGCAAAAAATACCTTTAAAATATAAGATAGGGAAAGAAGACTATGGCAGCTAAAGAAAGAGTGGGTGTAGTTGTCAGCAACAAAATGCAAAAAACTATAGTAGTAGCGATCGAAAACCGCTCTGCTCACCCTAAGTATGGTAAAACAGTCGTTAAAACTAAAAAATATAAAGTTCACGACGAAGAAAACAAATGTAACGAAGGCGATAGGGTTCGGATTAGAGAAACTCGCCCTCTAAGTCGCACTAAACGTTGGGAACTGACTGAAATTATCACTTCTAAGGTTATTTGATATGTTGGTTTTAAAGGTTTGAGTAAGACTCTTAAATTTAACAACTTAATGTATTTTAATCTCTAGTCAAAAGTCAATTTGGTTTGACATAAACATCATAAAAACCACCATGATTCAACAACAATCTTTACTAAATGTAGCTGATAATAGCGGCGCCCGAAAACTAATGTGCATCCGAGTAGTGGGTGGTGGAAATCGTCGGTATGCCCGCATAGGTGATATAATTATAGCAGTAGTCAAAGACGCATCTCCTAATATGGCCGTGAAAAAGTCGGATGTAGTAAGAGCTGTTGTAGTTCGCACTAAAAAAGGTTTGCGTCGAGATAGTGGTATGAGCATTAGATTCGATGATAACGCAGCGGTGATAATCAACCAGGATGGAAACCCACGAGGTACCCGTGTTTTTGGCCCAGTTGCTCGTGAGTTACGAGACAAAAATTTTACTAAAATTGTATCCCTAGCACCGGAGGTACTTTAATGTCTAGAAAGAAAAAACCCTTAATGAGCGCTAGGGGAAAACCTGTCCGCTATAAAGTTCATGTTAAGAAAGGTGACACAGTCCAAGTAATTGCTGGAAAAGATAAAGGTAAGGTAGGTGAAATCCTTAAGGTATTAGCCAAGGTTAGCAAAGTTGTAGTTAAGGATGTTAACATTATAACGAAGCACGTTAAACCTCAGCAAGAAGGAGAATCAGGTAAAATTGTCACTACAGAAGCTCCTATTCACAGCTCTAACGTTATGCTTTATTCAACCAAACAAGAAGTAGCTAGTCGTATTTGTTACACATTTACAGAAGATGGACGTAAAGTGCGAATGCTCAAAAAGACAGGAGAGGTTATAGATTAAACAGAAGGAAAATAAATCAACGATGGTCAATATTTTTTAAGTAAAGACTAGAAAGTATGTTTATTTTCTCAGTAAATTATTCAATTGATAACCAAAAATATGTCAGATACACTTAAGAAGTATTATCATAATAAAATTGTTCCTAAACTGATGGAGCAATTTAATTATAAAAATGTTCATCAAGTACCCAAACTGGTAAAAGTAACAATTAACCGTGGTTTAGGGGAAGCATCCCAAAATGCTAAAGCTTTAGATTCATCCATAAAGGAAATAGCTACAATTACAGGTCAAAAACCAGTAGTAACTAGGGCGAGGAAGGCGATCGCCGGATTTAAAATCCGTCAAGGAATGCCGGTAGGAGTGATGGTGACTCTACGTTCTAACAGAATGTATGAATTTATAGAGCGACTAATTAACTTAGCATTACCTAGAATTAGAGATTTTCGAGGCATAAATTCTAAAAGCTTTGACGGTCGAGGGAATTATAGTCTAGGTGTCAAAGAACAACTAATTTTTCCAGAGATAGAATATGACAAGATCGATCAAATTCGAGGAATGGACATTTCGATTATTACCACAGCTAAAACTGATGAAGAAGGCCGTGCCCTACTTAAAGAAATGGGAATGCCCTTCCAGAGTAATTAACTAAAGTAGTTAAAGAAAAGGGGAAAAAATGGCGGCTAACGACACAATATCAGATATGTTGACGCGAATTCGCAACTCTTGCATGGCGCAACATACAACGACAAAAGTTCCAGCAACAAAGATGACTCACAGTATTGCCAAAGTCTTGAAAGATGAAGGTTTTATTGGTGAGTTTGAACAGGAAGGGGAAGGTATTAGGAAATACTTAGTAATTTCTCTAAAATACAAAGGCAAAAATCGCCAACCCATCATTAGATATTTGAAGCGAGTTAGTAAACCAGGACTCCGGGTTTACAAAAATCGTAAAGAATTGCCACGAGTCTTAGGTGGAATAGGAATAGCTATTATTTCTACGTCTAGTGGGATTATGACTGATCGAGAAGCTAGAAAGAGAGGCATTGGAGGAGAAGTTCTTTGCTATGTCTGGTAGTATAGCGGTACGTGTAACTCAGAAGTTATCCCTGAGCAAAAAATGAGGTATTGATAACTGACTAACAGAAATGACTGAGTTTTCAGTGCCCAAATGCTCCGCCAACCTGATTTACTAACGTACGCGCTCTAAATACATATGTCCATAGCTACAATGAATAAATAGCTATTCATCAAGCAGAAAACAGCTACCAACCTAAATATAAGAAAAAGTTATGTCACGCATTGGTAAACTTCCAATTCCAATACCTAAAAAAGTGACCACTACTATTGAGGGCCAAAAAGTAACAGTGAAAGGCCCATTAGGTGAACTTTCTAGGGTATTGCCACCTGAGATAGCAGTGGAACAACTAGAAGAGACTCTTATTGTTAAACCGCAAGAACAATCTCGTAAGGCACGTCAGCGATATGGTTTGTGTCGCACCCTTGTTGCCAATATGGTCGAAGGTGTATCTAAAGGATATGAAAGACGACTGGTAATTCAAGGGGTAGGTTATCGTGCCCAAGTTCAAGGTAAGACTTTGATCTTGAATGTGGGTTACAGTAAACCAGTCGAAATGCCTGCTCCTGAAGGCATTCAGGTGGCGGTAGAAAATAATACCAACGTAATTGTTAATGGTATCAATAAAGAACTGGTAGGAAATACTGCAGCTAAAATTCGTGCTGTTCGTCCACCAGAAGTATATAAGGGTAAAGGCATTCGTTATGCCGGAGAAATGATTAAGCTCAAAGCGGGTAAGTCAGGTAAAAAGTAAACAATGAAATATACTCGTCAAGATTCAATTAGAAAGCGACATCGCCGAGTCCGAAAAAAGGTGTTTGGGACGCCAGAACGTCCCAGATTATCAATATTTCGCTCAAATATGCACATATATGCACAAGTGATTGATGATACTAAACAGCATACCTTGGCTGCTGCTTCCACAGTTGAAGCAGAAGTCAAGTCAAGCATTAAATCTGGTGCTAACTGCGATGCTTCTATACAAATAGGTAAATTAATTGCCAAGCGATCGCTAGAAAAAGGAATAGAAAAGGTAGTTTTTGACCGTGGTGGCAACCTTTATCATGGTCGAGTTAAAGCTTTAGCTGAGGCAGCTCGTGAAGCTGGGTTAGACTTTTAATTTTTCCTGAAGTTATACCATATATCAAAACATTCGCTATATATTTTTGGTAATAGAAAGATGGAGAAATGAGGAGATGGGGAGATAAAAATTAAATATAGCATTACTATTGATAAACGTATTACACAAAAAAATAATGAAGTTGACTAAAGGTAACAATTATGGCAGAACAGCAGCAGCAACAACAACGTCGGAAAAAAGGTAGACGTAATAAAGAAAAAGAAGTTGAATGGCAAGAAAGAGTTGTCCAAATTCGCCGAGTCACCAAAGTTGTAAAAGGTGGTAAAAACCTCAGTTTCCGCGCTATTGTCGTAATAGGCAACGAGTGTGGTCAAGTAGGCGTAGGAGTGGGTAAGGCAGCAGATGTTATTGGTGCTGTGCGCAAAGGAGTCGCTGATGGTAAAAAACATATCATAGAAGTCCCATTGACTAAGTCTAACTCTATTCCTCACCCCGTAAATGGTTTGGGTGGTGGAGCTAAAGTCATGATGCGACCGGCGGCACCAGGTACAGGAGTTATTGCGGGAGGAGCTGTAAGAACAGTTCTGGAACTGGCAGGTGTTCAGAACATACTGGCCAAACAGTTAGGCTCTAATAATCCATTAAATAATGCTAGAGCAGCTGTTAATGCTTTGGATGCTTTGAGAACATTGGCAGATGTAGCTCAAGAGCGAGATGTACCTATAGAAAATTTATATGTTTAGTGTCAAACTTGACTGGTCCTAAATTAGATAATTAATACCTGATAAAACTTACGCATCCAAACCAGAAAATTGGGTTTGTTGCCTTGAGGTTATTTTTCAAATTATGAAATTTCGCGAATCTAAACCGGTTTCTAAGTGAAACCTAGCCTAAATTTGCTCATCTCAAAATTGCTTGGAGACCCAGATTTTCCAGTAACGGTAGCGTCGGGAAAAAACTAATCAATGATGTTAAGGTAAATTGACAGCTAACAGTATTTGTATTTATAAATATGCGATTAAAAGATGCAATTCCAAAAAAAGGTTCCCAACAACGTGGCCGTAGAGTAGGTAGGGGAATCTCTGCAGGTCAAGGTGCAAGTTGCGGTAAAGGGATGCGGGGTCAAAAATCCCGTTCTGGTGGCAGCACCAGACCAGGTTTTGAAGGTGGCCAAAATCCCCTATATCGTCGCTTGCCAAAATTAAAAGGTTTTCCGATGGTAAATCGGAAAAAATACACGATTATAAATGTGAGTAAGTTAGCATCATTGCCAGCTGACACAAAGGTAACTCTTGGTTCCTTGATAGAACTTGGGATTATTACTGCCAACGATGGTCCACTTAAAATATTGGGAGATGGGGAGTTAAATGTCCCACTCAAAGTTTATGCTGCGGCTTTTACAACTTCAGCTCGGAGCAAAATAGAAGCAGCAGGTGGTAGTTGTGAACAAATTGGTGTTATTCAAGCTGTATTTGATGAAAATTCAACAAAAGATAACTCTAATGAAGACTCAACACAGTAATGAAAGAACCAAAATATCTAGAAGCGGGGGATTATGCCCAACTTTGCTAAAATCAAAAATATAAAAAATAAAATCTCAAAATAGATATGGACATTAGTAAAGACAAGGCACCAACTGCTCAAGAGACATTCTTGCAGATGGCCCAAGCCGCAGGATTGCGAGGACGACTGCTAGTGACAATAGGTTTACTTCTGTTGGTGCGCTTAGGTGTTTACCTACCAGTTCCAGGAATAAATAGAGCAGCTTTTCAAGCTAGAATTGGAGACCAGGCTTTAACTGGATTTCTGGACCTTTTCTCTGGTGGTGGTTTTTCAGCATTAGGTATTTTTGCATTAGGAATCATACCTTATATTAACGCGTCAATAATTATTCAATTGATGACTGCGGCCCTACCAAGTCTAGAAAACTTGCAGAAAAATGAAGGGGAGGCAGGACGTCGAAAGATTTCCCAAATTACTCGCTATGTGGCATTGGGTTGGTCGGTCTTACAAAGCTTTGGTTTAGCTATATATCTTAATAGCTCATCTGTAAATATTGATGGAGAACTGGTGACTGTAGCAATTGATCCAGGACCCTTATTTATTGCCAAAACCATTTTAGCAATAACAGCAGGTTCGATGTTTGTTATGTGGATGTCAGAATTAATCACAGAAAGAGGTGTAGGAAATGGCGCATCCTTACTTATTTTTGTAAACATTGTTGCTGTCCTGCCTCAGTCATTAGGCGACACTATTAAATTGTTTGAAGGAGGAGATAGGGCCATCGTTGGTCGTGCAATTATTTTACTGCTGGTGTTCCTAGTGATGATTGTAGGTATTGTATTTGTACAAGAGGGAAGTCGGAGGATACCTATAGTTTCAGCTCGTCGTCAAGTAGGTAGAAAATTATATAGGGAAACAAAAAACTATTTACCTTTACGATTGAATCAAGGTGGAGTAATGCCTATTATCTTTGCCTCAGCAGTTCTGATATTACCTGTATCCCTAGCTCAGTTTGCGAGTAGCCCTATCATATCTCAGATTGCTACTGCTATAAGTCCTAGCGGCCCTACACCTTGGTTATATGCTTTGTTTTATTTTGTTTTGATCCTTTTCTTCAGTTACTTCTACGCTTCTCTAATTATGAATCCAGTGGATATGTCCCAAAATCTGAAGAAAATGGGAGCAAGTATTCCAGGTATTCGTCCAGGTAAAACTACTAGTGACTATATAGAGAAAGTTTTGAACAGGTTGACTTTCCTTGGAGCTATTTTCCTAGGTTTAGTAGCAATAGTCCCTACTGCAGTAGAAAGTGCCACCCGTGTACCTACATTTAGAGGATTAGGAGCTACTTCTCTGTTAATTCTAGTAGGTGTAGCAATAGATACAGCTAAACAAATCCAAACTTATGTGATATCCCAAAGATATGAAGGAATGGTGAAGCAATAGTGGTAAAACTGGTATTTTTGGGTCCGCCAGGAGCAGGTAAAGGCACACAAGCATCTCTGATAGCAGATTTTTACGAAGTTCCTCATATTTCTACGGGTGATATTTTGCGCACTAATGTAGCAGAAAAATCTTCTTTGGGTATTCAAGCCAGAAATTATATGGATAAAGGAGATTTAGTCCCCGACCAACTCATCCTTGATATGGTTAAAGAAAGACTGGAAAACCCTGATGCTCAAAAGGGTTGGATTCTAGATGGTTTTCCCCGGACTGTAACTCAGGCAGAAGAGTTTTTCAAAAAATGTGAGGCTGGAGGAGAAAAAGCTAAGAGTGGTAGTTTTTTTCATGTCATTAATTTACAAGTGCCGGATGATGTTTTAGTGGCTCGTTTATTATCAAGAGGACGTCAAGATGATAAGGAAGAAACTATTAGGAATCGTTTACAAGTTTATTATCAACAAACACAACCTTTGATTGAGTTTTATAAAGCACGTCAACAGTTAATTATTGTAGATGGAGATAATTATATTGATGCTGTGACTAGCGCTCTAAAACAAGCAGTTGATAAAATCTACCCAAAGTAACTTGGAATCAGGTTTTGAATATGGAAAAACTAATTTTTATTGTACGTCAAACTAGATTTTTGAAGCTACTTATATCAGCTAGATATTTGTATAGATATTATTCCTAGTGCTAAATAACCTCGAAAAATTAGAAAGTTTTGATAAGATATGTTAAGGGAATTGCTTGAAATAACAGGCCGTTCCCAGACTAGATTGGTTACTTGCAGGGTTGAGGTTATTAAAATTTGTCTAAACAAGATCTCATAGAAATGGAGGGCACAGTGACGGAATCCCTACCTAATGCAATGTTCAGAGTAGATTTGGATAATGGGTTTAATGTATTAGCTCATATTTCCGGTAAAATCCGTCGCAACTACATCAAAATTCTACCAGGCGATCGAGTCAAGGTGGAGTTAACACCCTACGATTTGACAAAAGGCCGAATTACCTATCGACTTCGGAAAAAGTAGGACTTGTAAAACCTACTACCTATTCTGTTAAATTTCTAGAGGTTTAACTAGAGTTGATGAAAACATATCTAGATGATATAATATTAAATTTGTAGCGTTGCCAAAAAAAAAGGCATGAAAGTTAGAGCATCTGTCAAAAAAATTTGCGAAAAGTGTCGTGTTATTCGTCGTAGAGGACGGGTAATGGTGATATGTGTTAACCCCAAACATAAACAACGTCAAGGTTAGACATACTTATACACAGAGATTAGAGTATCTGCTGCATACTCATCAAGCTAATGTAAATTCTATCTAAAGCTTAGGGAGAAAAAGTAAAGTGGCACGAATTGCTGGGGTAGACCTCCCACGCGGTAAGCGTATAGAAATTGGTCTGACATATATATATGGAATAGGATTATCTCGGTCTCAAGATATCTTGGCTGAAACAGGTGTAAACCCTGATACCCGTGTGAAGGATTTAAGTGACGCCGATGTAGCAGCACTTCGTTCTGAAGTCCAAAATAATTATGAAGTTGAAGGAGACCTCAGAAGATTAGAAGCAATGAGCATCAAGCGATTGATGGATATTGGTACTTATCGAGGTCGCCGACATAGAATGGGTTTGCCAGTTAGGGGACAACGAACTCGTACTAACGCTAGGACCCGTAGAGGTGTACGCCGAACTGTAGCTGGCAAGAAAAAAGCTAGTGCTAAGAAGTAGAAGATTACTTATACATATATTTGGGGAAGCTATTAATAGAAAAAAGATTAGGGTGATTTAATAGTGTTCTGATTAAACAAACTCTGGGTCAGATTGACTTACAGCTTGAATTATGAGTATTATTTTATGAAATTGCTTGCTTGTTTCTAGGTTGATTATTATAGCTAACTTAAGTATGAATACTTCTCAGATAAATTGAGGTAATATTATAAATAATTGGTGTTGATTATAGTTATATAATTTAGTCGAATTGACAACATTAATTGCATTAAATTGCCAACTTAAAAGTTCAATTATTCTCATCTGCTTATAGGTATATATTCAGGGTATAAAATTTCTTCCAGTGATAGACTCTGGTCGGATAAATTTCCAAGGTGGTAGACTTAAAAATTAACTATGTCTTTTAAAAACTACTACTAGTATTAATGTGATTATCCTGCATTGAAGATTTAATTGTTAAGTAAGCTAAAGTAAATAGCTAAAATATCCTGTAATCTAAAATCAATAAAATCATTTCTAGTCAGTAAGGATTTAATATTTATAGTTATCAAGATGCTCAAAAAAATTCTTATGAAACTAGAAGTCAGTCTACTTTTTGTAATCGTTGTAGATTATTAACTTAATATCCTACTCATAGAGATAGATATGGCACGACAACCAACTAAAAAAACAAGTCCAAAAAAATCAAAAAAGAATGTGCCCAATGGGGTAGCTTACATTCAGTCTACCTTCAATAATACGATTGTAACTATTGCTGACCTAAATGGTGAAGTAATTTCTTGGGCCTCGGCAGGTTCAAGTGGTTTTAAAGGGGCCAAAAAAGGAACTCCCTTTGCAGCACAGACAGCAGCAGAAAGCGCAGCACGCCGAGCCAACGATCAAGGAATGCGTCAGGTGCAAGTAATGGTAAGTGGGCCAGGAGCAGGAAGAGAAACTGCAATTAGGGCTCTACAGGGGGCGGGTCTAGAAATAACTTTGATTCGAGATATTACCCCAATTCCTCATAATGGTTGCCGTCCACCAAAACGGCGTAGAGTCTAATCAAATTATTAACTCTGGTTCAATGGAAAAAGGAGGTTACTCCGTGGTGCAATTTCATTACGAGTGTGTAGAGTCTAAAACTGACAAAGATCGGAGTCAGTACGGAAAATTCATTATAGAACCACTAGCTCGTGGTCAAGGTACAACAGTAGGAAATGCATTAAGGCGGGTTCTGCTATCTAACTTAGAAGGAACAGCTGTTACATCAGTAAGAATAGCTGGGGTTAATCATGAATTTGCCACAATTAAAGGGGTAAGAGAAGATGTTCTAGAAATCCTGCTGAATATGAAAGAGGTTGTTCTTAAAAGCTATTCTACTCAACCACAAATTGGTAGGTTACGGATAGAAGGGCCAGCAACAGTAACTGCTGATCGATTTGATGTGCCTTCAGAAGTTGAAGTAATAGATCGCAGTCAATATATCGCTACTTTATCCCCAGGAGCAATTCTGGAGATGGAATTTAGAATTGAAAAAGGAACTGGTTATAAAGCGGTAGACCGTACTCGTGATGATGTAGCAACTCTCGATTTTTTGCAAATAGATGCTGTTTTTATGCCAGTTCGTAAAGTTAACTATACGATTGAGGATGCCCATATAGGTAGTTCTTTAGAACAAGACCGATTAATTCTGGATATTTGGACTAATGGTAGTTATACGCCTCAAGATGCCTTGAGTAATGCTGCTGGTATCTTAATGAGTTTGTTTGAGCCACTCAAAGATATTACCAATATGGCAGATATTCCATCAGGAGAGCCGACAGACCCAACAAGTCAGATCCCAATAGAGGAATTACAGTTATCGGTTCGGGCTTATAATTGTCTAAAAAGGGCTCAAATTAACTCGGTCGCAGACCTACTAGATTACAGTCAAGAAGATTTGTTAGAAATCAAAAACTTTGGTCAAAAATCTGCAGAAGAAGTTATAGAAGCTTTACAAAAACGCCTGGGAATAACTTTACCCCAAGAAAAAGTAGCTAAAGCTACTTAGAAATGAGGAAAAAACTTAATAATCGGAAATGCTATTATATTTAAACTTGCACGGTTGAGTTGTTTCAACTGTTAGTCGACGTAGGCTAAGAACTAATTATAAACATTTCCTAAACATTAGATCAAATATTCTAGTTACTTAAGGTAGTCATGCGTCATAGTTGTCGTGTTCCGAAGTTAGGTAAGCCAAGAGACCAGCGTCGTGCTCTGCTGCGTTCTCTGGCAACTCAATTAATTCGTCATGGTCAAATTAAAACAACAAAAGCCCGCGCTAAAGCTGTACAGTCAGAGGTTGAAAGAATGATTACTTTGGCTAAGGATGGTTCTTTAGCTGCTCGTCGTCGCGCTTTCGGTTACCTCTATGACAAAAATCTAGTTCACTATTTATTTAAGGAGGCACAAGAAAGATATGGTTCTCGTAATGGAGGTTATACTCGTGTTTTGAGGACTATTCGTCGCCGTGGAGATAATGCAGAAATGGCAATTATTGAACTGGTTTAAGGGCCATGGTAGTAGGTAGTGGGAATTTAGAAAAGTTAGTCAAACGAATTAAAAGTAAGAATTTAATGGTAGTGAATATTAACTTTTAAGCTTTAGAGACTGGTAGTTCTCCAATGGCTAATAACCAAACTTTAGTTCAGCGCGTTTCCCTTGTAATTCAATATCAAGGTACCTATTTTTGTGGGTGGCAAAGACAGCCAAATCAAAGAACTGTTCAAGAAGAGATTGAGAATACTATTGCTTCTGTAATTAACGAACCTGTGACTTTGCATGGGGCGGGTAGAACAGATGCGGGGGTTCATGCAGCAGCTCAAGTTGCTCATTTTGATGTCTCGGGCCCTATTCCGGCTCAGAAGTGGGCTACTATTCTCAATTCACGACTGCCTAGTGATATCTTGATTAGAGGTTCGGCCAGAGTAGATTCTACTTGGCACTCTCGGTTTACGGCGATTTGGCGACGTTATCGTTACACTATTTATACAGATAAACAACCTAATTTGTTTGTCATGCCCTTTGTTTGGCATTATTATCATGGGTCTTTGGATCCAAGATTGATCCAAGCAGCTTTGAATCCTCTGATTGGCCGTCATCATTTGGCTGCTTTTCAAAGAGCTGGCTCCTCTCGTACCCATTCTTGGGTAGATGTACAAGGGGTAATTTGTGAAAGGGAAGGTCCATTTGTACACATAGAGGTTCAGGCAAGTGGGTTTCTGTATGGAATGATGCGATTATTGGTGGGGTTACTTATTCAAGTGGGTACTGAAGAGCGATCGCTGGAAAGTTTTACAGATATCTGGGTTAATCAAAAAAGGGATATTGTTAAGCACTCAGCTCCAGCTAGTGGTCTTTGTTTATTGCGGGTTGGTTATCCAGAATTTCCTTTTCCTCAAGAAGTTTGGTATGACAGTATGCCTAAATTTATTCTTGGTTGATTAGAAAAAAGTGGCCAGTACTCAGCAATTAGTCAAGATAATTTTGTTTAATGTCCCACAGGTGGACTCTGACATAAAATTATAAAAGCTGACAGCCCTTTTGGGAGCTTTCATGCATGGGAATGCTAATAGCTGATATGGGGTTTTAAAATAAGATGTAAAATGAGAGTTGCTTATCTACGTAGTATGAAAGTAGAAAATCAGGTAAACTTTTTCGCCTGTTGCTGCTTGTATGTGTGTCTTTTCTCTAAAAGTAGTCAAGTTTTTTACACAACTCAAATGAAATTACTAAAGCTAATTAATAAGCGAATTATCAGTTGTAGCACCATTTTTTAAATGTAAAGTAAAGACAAATATGAAAAATAGATATCACAAGAATTAGTTCGCAGGCCCTTATGATACCATCTAAGCTTGGTATTTTTGGAGAGGTATAATTTAATAGTAATAACTAACTTAGAAAATAATGAATAAAACTTACTTGCCACCACAAGATATCGAAGGCAAAAAATGGTATGTTATTGATGCTGAAGGTCAGCGTCTAGGAAGATTGGCCACTACTATTGCAATGATTATTAGGGGAAAAAATAAGCCTACTTATACTCCTCATCTGGACACAGGAGACTTTGTAATTGTAGTTAATGCTGAAAAAGTAACTGTAACTGGTAAAAAAAGTAGTCAGAAACTTTATCGTCGCCACTCGGGGAGACCAGGTGGTATGAAAACAGAAGTTTTCTCTAAATTACAAGCTCGTTTACCTCAAAGAATTATTGAGGAGTCAGTTTTTGGAATGCTGCCCAAAAATTCTTTAGGTAGAAAGCTTCACAACAAGTTAAAAGTTTATCCAGGTCCTAATCACCCTCACGAAGCCCAAAAGCCTGAAAAATTAAATATTCAAACTATTCCAGGAGGAGAAAAATAATGCAAGCAAAAGAAAGTGACCGTGCTATTTATTGGGGTACTGGTCGTCGTAAGTCTTCTGTCGCATCAGTGCGTTTAGTTCCAGGTACAGGTAAATTGACTATTAATGGTAAAGAAGGTGAACTTTACCTGCAATATAATCATAGTTATTTATCGTCCACCAAAGCTCCACTGGAAACGTTAGGTTTGGAAAATGAATATGACATTCTAGTTAAAGCGACAGGAGGCGGGTTAACAGGACAAGCTGAGTCAATTAGACTAGGTGTGGCTAGGGCCTTGTGCCAGTTAGACCCAGAAAATCGTAAACCTCTAAAGGTAGAAGGATATTTGACTCGTGATCCTCGTGCTAAGGAACGGAAAAAGTATGGTTTACGCAAGGCCCGTAAAGCATCTCAATACTCTAAACGCTGATATGTAGCTAAAGTGGGAAGCCATAAGTTAGACCTCACAAGTCAAATTCGTGGCACAAACTATATTTGAAAGGAGCGATAATGGCCGCGTTAGTAATGGCGACTGCTATAAATATCGGACGCAAGGGTTGATTTGCCAATTTTAAGTGGTTATTCTTGGAAAATTGGCAAATACCTTGATATGATGGAGATAACTGTGCATTATTAAGATTATATCTGGTTTGTTGATTAATTAAATTTCTTCAAAGAATTACTTTATAGGATTAAGTTAAAACAGTTAAGAGTGAATAAAATATTTGTAATTAAGTAGAGTAAAGAAAATGCCTAAAGCTGATATTCATCCTAAATGGTATCCAGAAGCTAAAGTTTATTGCAACGGTGAGGTTGTAATGACAGTTGGTTCTACACAACCTGAAATTCATATTGATGTTTGGTCAGGAAATCATCCCTACTTCACAGGTACTCAAAAAATTATTGACACTGAAGGAAGAGTTGAAAGGTTTATGCGTAAATATAGCAAACAAGAGGGTGGTGGCTCTAAATCTACTAAATCCAAATCTAATAAATCTAAAAAAGGTAAAGGTAAGAAATAGCTAAAATGTCAATTGTCCTTAATTAGTTGTCTGTCACTTCAGTTATTAGTTATTCAGATATCCTACTGAATTAGTGAATTAGGAGAGAAAGTAAAGATGCTTGAAACCTTGTTTATTTCTGAAATACTACAGGCCACAATTAACATTAATATATCAAATAAAGTTCCCTACAAATATAGCTAAAACAAAAAATAAAGGACAACTGACAATGGCTGAAACATATTTATTAGATAAATTAAAATCTGTAGAACAAACCTATAATGAGTTGACTCTGCGTTTAGCTGATCCAGATATTGCTAAAGACCCTAGTGAATTCCAAAAAGTAGCTAAAGCACGTTCTTCCCTGGAAGAGGTTGTAAATTATTATGCAGAATGGAAAAATGCTCAAGAGGAATTAGTTGATGCTAAGGAAATATTGAAAGAAGCTGGTGGCGACTTAGAAATGCAAGAGATGGCCAAGATAGAAATGGGAGAGTTGGAGGCCAAACTAGAATCTCTGGAAACTAAAATGAAAGTAGCTCTACTGCCACGAGATCCCAATGATGATAAGAATATTATGTTGGAGATTAGGGCTGGTACGGGAGGAGATGAAGCTAGTATTTGGGCAGGAGATCTCGTCAGAATGTACTCCCGCTACTCAGAGACCCAAAACTGGAAGGTGAGTTTGTTGAGTGAATCTTTAGCAGATATGGGCGGTTTTAAAGAAGCAATTTTAGAAATTAAAGGGGAGCAAGTTTATAGTAAGCTGAAATTCGAAGCAGGAGTTCATCGAGTTCAAAGAGTGCCAGTGACGGAAGCAGGTGGAAGGGTACATACTTCTACTGCCACGGTGGCGATAATGCCAGAGGTGGATGATGTAGAAGTTGAAATAGACCAAAAGGATATTGAATTGTCAACTGCTCGTTCTGGTGGAGCTGGTGGACAAAATGTCAACAAGGTTGAAACTGCTGTAGATTTATTTCATAAGCCTACGGGAATCCGAATTTTTTGTACCCAGGAACGAAGCCAGTTACAAAATAGAGAGCGAGCAATGCAGATTTTGCGGGCTAAACTTTATGAGATTAAGTTGCAGGAGCAACAAGCAGAAGTAAGTTCTGTAAGGCGATCCCAAGTAGGTACTGGTTCCCGTTCTGAAAAAATTCGTACTTATAATTATAAAGACAATAGGGTGACAGATCATCGTTTAAATCATAACTTTTCTCTTGCACCTCTTTTGGAAGGAGATATAGAAAATATTATTCAAGCTTGCATTACTCAAGATCAACAGGAGCGTTTGCAAGAGTTAGCAGCATCTAGTTCTACTCCTATGTCAGTGTAGTTGATATTAATTCGGGTAATGCGGGGGACTTGACAGTTAAATGAAAATTAACCATACTTATCTGGATTTACATAATACTAAGGCATATTGTAGCAGTATGAGTCATGAGGGGAAACTATGTGAATAGGTGGCTTGAGCTTCCTTGGGGTGTTCATTGCCTGGGTCAAGGCAAGAACAACTAAAAGTTAGTGACCATGAGTTTATTAGTTTTTGTAATATTCACAAAGTTTATCCTGAAGAACTCAAGGATACTTATGCTGACAAAGAAGTTGACGAAACTTTAATAGCACCCATAGCAAGAATTTTAGGTAAAACTAACATTTAAGTACAACAAATATTAAAAGGTATTGGCAAATAATATAGCGCTATGGGTAAGTCAAAAGTTAAAAGTAATCTATGACTGAGTTTTCGGTTTCCATCCATACTACTGGATTTAGCCTAAATGTATAGTGCTACACTTATAGTCCACACCCCGCACTTCTGAACATTAAATTGATAATTTTTCTTAATCTATTGCCCCTAATGCTTTCCCTGAAAGCTTTATATCCCACATTCCGCACGACAAAATGTAGTATGCAAAGATGGTAAAACTTGAGCAAGTATTTAGACTCATAGTATGGGGTAGGAAGTCATCACAAATCAATAGGTTAATAAGCGAGTATCA